>DASSTY010000169.1:0-2755 GCA_035707585.1 Gemmatimonadales bacterium | reverse complement strand
CGCCAGCACGACCGCCGCAATGATCAGCTCGGCCGTCGCCGAACGCCGCAGCGACTTCACCGCACCTTCACCGCCGAGCCGCGGCCGCATCCGGCGCCAGTTCCACGCCCCCACGATGACCACCAGCGCCACCATCGAGAGTTTTACCAGAAAGGTGACTCCGTACGGAGTGGTCCACAGCGCGGCCAGGTACTTGAGATGGTGCCACGCGGTAATCACCCCGGTGATGCCGAGACAGGTCGCTGCAACCAGCGCCAGGTTGGAAAAGTTGGCCACCATCTCGGCTACCAGCGGCCCCCGCCGTTCGGGCGGCGTGCTCCGGCGCAGGATCGCCGGCAGGCCCGCCGCCACCAGCACGAACAGCGTGCCGATCCAGAGCGAGGCGAACACTTCGTGCAGTGGATTGATCAGGGTGAACCAGCGCCCGGTGGTAATGGTGCGGAGGGCATAGGCGACACCGGCCACTCCGGCCAGCATCCATGCCGTCTCGAGCCCGCCCACCGCGCCGAGGAAGCCGGCCGCCATCAGCAGCACAAAAGCCAGTGGCCAGAGAAAATGCGGGCCTGCCGCGGCCAGCGCGTCGACGAACCCCAGCCCGGCGGCATCGGGCCGCCCCAGCGCGCCCGCGATCATCAGGTAAGCCATTCCCGCGGCGCCGATCAGTCCGATCAGCGCGGCGGTGCGGCTGGAGCGAGAGTAGGCGCTGTCGCCGCCGACGCCGGTGTCTTCCAGCCGCATCTGCCGCACTACCGCAAAGCAGAACCCGAGTGCGCCAAAGCTGAAGAAATGGGCGAGGAAGCCGACATACTCGCGGCCCACATCGCCCAGAGCCAGGTGCTCGCGCGCCTGCTGAAACAGATCAGTTATGGAGAGCATGGTCCGCAAGCTAGCTGCCCTCCCGTTGGCCACACCAGAGGCGGCTAACTTACGATCGATTCAGTCTGGAGCAGTCATGTCTCGCGCCTTTGTCAGTGAAGACCAGAGTGGGCCCGACCCCCGCCACCGATTCCCGCTCCCGCCGCCCGATAGTCCCGAGTACGACGCGGCTGCGGCCCGCGCGCTGATCCAGGGGGCCCACGAGGGAGATTCGGCCGCCGCCGAAGAGGCCACCGGATACCGCTTTGGAGAACCGCGCCTGGTGCCCCATGTTCGCGAGTTGCTGGCCCAGGCCAGGGCCGACCAGAACGACCGGCTGGAACAGCTCGCCGAGCGATTTCTCCGGCGCGCCGGCGTAGAGGTCGAGTGACCCGGCTGATTTGATGATTGGTTGATGGTTCGCTCGCAGAGTAGGCGCTCAGCGAAGCGAATACCCGTTGGACCGGACCCGCCGGCGCTCTGCTGCCAGCCAGAGTACCGGCGGTCCCTTCCGGCCCGTGCCTGCCAGCGTTACCCTCCGGCAGCCCTCACCGCGAGCCAATATGCGCATTCTCTTCGCCGCCGCCCTGCTGGGCGCCGCCCCGCTCTCGGCCCAGCACCCGGCCAGGACGCCCGCCGGCTGGGATCACTTCACCGCCAGCATGGACCGTTACGCCGCCGGCGACAGCATCGTGGGCGGCGCGGCCATAATGGTCCGGAACGGCCAGATCGTGGCGCACCACGAGTACGGTTGGCAGGACCGCGCCGCTGGTCAGCGGGTGGATCAGCGGACGCTCTTCCACTGGGCGTCGATTACCAAAACGCTTACCGCTGTCGCCATCATGCAGCTCCGCGACCGGGGGCTCCTCTCACTGGACGACCCCGCGGTGAAATGGGTGCCCGAACTCCGGCTGATTCACGATCCGTACGGCTCGATCGATTCCGTCACCGTCCGGATGCTGCTCTCCCATTCGGCGGGATTCCAGAATCCCACCTGGCCCTATACCAACGGCGAATCGTGGCAGCCATTCGAGCCCACGAGTTGGGACCAGCTCGTGGCGATGATGCCGTACCAGAAGCTGCTCTTCAAACCGGGCAGTCGATTCGGTTACAGCAATCCGGCGTTCATTTACCTGGCCCGAATCATCGAGGCGATTACCGGCGACGATTACCAGACCTACATCCAGAAGAACATCTGGTCGCCGCTGCGAATGGACCGGAGCTATTTCGGCGCGACGCCGTACTACTTGGCGCGCGACCGCTGCAACAACTACACCCTGGAGGCCGACTCCGCCGGCGGACTGCACCTCGTTGCCAACGGGCGCGACTTCAATCCCGGCATCACCATCCCCAACAGCGGCTGGAATGCTCCGCTCGCCGACCTGGCCACATGGATGGCGTTTCTCACCGGCGCCGACCGCGGCGACTCGCTCACCGCCTCCCGCTACGCCACCGTGCTGCGCCGCTCCACGCTCCAGGAAATGTGGCGGCCGGTGGTGTCCCGGGCGGAAGCAGTGAATGCCCCCGAGCTGGGAGGGATGGGCCTCTCGTTCTTCATCTACCGGGTGCAGGGCGATACGCTGATCGGCCACACGGGCGAGCAGGCCGGCTTCCGGTCGTTCTTTCTGATCAACCCCCGGACCAGCACCGCGATCGTTGCCAACTTCAACACGATCAACGATGTGCACCCCCGCGAATCGTCGCGCGGTTTCGGCGCGGTGATGGCGGAGGCGGAAAAGGTGTTAGTCGCTAGTCGCTAGTTGTTAGTCGCTAGAGGGCGCGCGGGGCCGTCATTCCCGCGCAAGCGGGAATCCAGCGGGCTGGACCCCCGCTTTCGCGGGGGTGACGGTCTCCGCGGCGGTGACGGCTCCGCGCGCGACTAGCCCCTAGCCCCTAGCGA
>DASSTY010000168.1:0-5398 GCA_035707585.1 Gemmatimonadales bacterium | reverse complement strand
ATCAGCTCCGCGGGGTTCGCCCCGATTCAGTTCGTGGGGTCGGCCGATCAGGGCTCCATGACCGGCACCCTCAACGGCTCCGGATTCGTCGATGTCGACATTACCATCGCGAGGGAGCAGTAGCCGCTTCGAACGCGGGAGAGGCCACGCGCGGCGATCCGGTTCAGCAGGAGTATGCTGCACTGGCCCCAACCTACCAGAAGCGCTGGGCCCGCTACCTGGCGCGCACCACTGACCACACACTCCAGCAACTTGATCGCCGCCCCGTCCGGCGCCTGCTCGATCTCGGCTGCGGCACCGGGCTGCTGCTTCGCGCCGCCCGAGAGAAGCTGCCCGGCGCCACCCTGCTGGGGGCCGACTTTTCCATTCCGATGCTCCGGCAGGCACAGCGCTACGGCACCCCTGCTGCGCTGATCGGCTGCCGAGCGGAAGCGCTGGCGCTCAAATCGGAGAGCTTTGAGACCGTTGTCTCCGCCAGCACTTTCCACTTCTGGCCCGACCCCGCGAGCGCGCTCCGGGAAATTGCTCGCGTCCTGGTACCCGGCGGCCGCCTGGTCCTGACCGACTGGTCGGGAGATTATTTCACCACCCGGCTCGCCGCCCGATGGCTTCGGATCACCGGCCGGCCGTTTCACCGGCTTTACCGAGCAACCGAATGCACCCAGCTCGTGGAATCGGCCGGGCTGCGGGTAAACCGGATCACGAGATACCGGGTCGGCATCGTCTGGGGAGTCATGACCGTGGTTGCGGAGCGCCCACCGGGCCGGTAACATTGCCTATCTCTCTCTCCATCGGCATGCCCGGCCTTGAGCATAGCGAGTTTCTGATTTGCTGACCGAATTGTCGGCTGCTCTGGCCGGCCGGTACACCATCACGCGCCAGCTCGGTGAAGGCGGGATGGCTACGGTCTATCTGGCCCACGACCTGAAGCACGACCGCCCGGTCGCGCTCAAGGTTCTCAAGCCGGAACTGGCCGTGGCTCTCGGCGCTGAACGATTCGAACGCGAAATCAAGCTCGCCGCGCGCCTGCAGCATCCGCATATCCTGACCGTACTGGATTCGGGCGAGGTGGACATCGATGCCACGGCCCACGACTCACGACCCACGACCCTCCTCTACTTCACCATGCCGTTCGTCGAAGGCGAGAGCCTCCGCGACCGGCTCAATCGTGAAAAGCAGCTGCCGGTAGACGACGCGTTGCGGATTGCCCGCGAGGCGGCGCAGGCGCTCCAGTACGCCCACGAACACGGCGTGGTGCATCGCGACATCAAGCCGGAAAACCTGCTGCTGACGCAGGATGGCAGCACACTGGTGGCCGACTTCGGGATTGCACGGTCACTTAGCGAGTCCCAAAGCGAAAAGCTGACCCAGACCGGGACCAGCGTCGGCACGGCCGCCTACATGAGCCCCGAGCAGGCCGCCGGCGAGCGCGATCTCGATGCCCGGAGCGACATCTACAGTCTCGGCATCGTACTCTACGAGATGCTGGCGGGTGAGACACCGTTTGCTGCCGCCACTGCCCAGGCCACCATCGCCCGGCGGTTTACCGAAACTCCGAAGCCGGTGCGAACCATTCGCGATTCGGTGCCTCAGCCGATCAACAACGCGTTGGAAAAGGCGCTGGCCCGCACCGCCGCTGATCGTTTTGCCACGGCCCGGCAGTTTGCCGACGCGCTGGCCGAATCGGGGACGCCGGCGTCCACCCGCGCGGCCTCGAGCCGAAAGCGCCGAGCACTCTCATCCGCACTGGCGTTCCTGCTACTTGGGCTCGTGATTGGCGGCGGGCTGCTCTTCGCCTGGCGCGGCATCGCGGGGTCCGATGAGGGCAGCTCGACGCACGGTGCCAATTCGGCCGTGGCCGGCGCAGTTCGCATCGCGGTGCTGCCATTCGATAATCTGGGCGACTCCACCGACGACTACTTTGCCGGCGGTGTCACCGATGCCATCCGGGGCAAGCTCACGGCGGTTCCCGGTCTCGAAGTGATCGCCCGCGCCAGTTCCGAAGAGTATCGGCACAGCAACAAGAGCCAGCAGCAGATCGCCGATGAGCTCAAGGTGGATTACCTGCTTACCGGTACCGTTCGGTGGGCCAAGGCGCCCGACGGAACCAGCCGGGTGCAGGTGAGCCCCGAGTTGGTGCAGATCGGCGACGGCACCGCGCAGAGCCGCTGGCAGCAGCCGTTCGATGCGCCGCTTACCGACGTCTTTCAGGTTCAGGGCGATATCGCCGGTCAGGTGGCGAGCGCGCTCAACGTCGCCCTGCGCTCCACCGACCGCGAGCACCTGGCCGAGCGCCCGACCGAAAATCTGGCCGCGTATGATGCCTACCTTAAGGCCGCGGCCATCATCGGCACCGACCTCGCCAGTCTTCGCCGTGCGATCGCCTTGGACGAGGAAGCGGTGCGACTCGACCCGACCTTCGGGATCGCCTGGGCCGAGCTCGCTCGGTTGCAGGGCTCGGCCTACAGCCGACTACCGAATGGAGCGCGGCTGGCGGCGATCAACCAGGCGCTCGAGCGGGCGCAATCGTTGGCTCCGGACGCGGCGGAGACCTACTTCGCCCGCGCCCAGGCAGCATCGGTCCAGAACGACACCAGCGGATTACGGGCCGCCCTGGAAGCGGGCGCGGCGCGCTATCCCACCAATGTCGATATGCTCCGAGGGCTCGCCGTCGTTCAGTTCCGGCAAGCGCATTCGGACAGTGCCATCGTGCTCTTGCGCCGCGCGCTGGCATATGATCCTCGCTCGGTGAGGAGTCTGCGTACCCTCGGCAACGCCCTCCAAGCGCTCGGGCGCTCGGCCGAGGCCCGCGCTGCCTTCCGTCAGGGTCTGCAGATCGCTCCCGGCGATCTCCGTGCGCTGGAAGGGCTCAACGTCAGCTATTTGACAGACGGTGACCTGCCCGGAGCGCAGCAAGTGATCGCCGAGGGCACCCCGGTGAGAGACCGGGCTCAGCTCTTGGCCCAGACCGCCATTTACGACGACCGGTTCTGGGTCCTCACGCCGGAGCAGCAGGATACGGTTCTCACGCTGCCGCTCGCGCTGTTCGATGGCGATCCCGGCGCACAGGCAATGGTCTTTGCCGAGATCTACCACGTCCGCGGCAACACCGCCCTGGCGAAACGCTGGGGCGACTCGGCCGCCACTGCGTTCCAGGCTGAGGCCAAGGCAACACCATCGGACCCGCAGCTGCCGGCCCTCGTCGGACTGGGAATGGCGTACGCGGGGCGGTATACCGAGGCGGTGCCTTGGGTTGAGCGTGGGCTGGCGCAAGCGGGACCCAATGCGACAAGCTCGTCCTACATCAGGTACGTGCTCATCAGGGTCCTTCTGCTGGCCAACCATCCGGATGAGGCCCTGGATCTGCTCGACCAAGCGGATCGTCGGCCCGATTCGTACTTCGCTCCTGGCTGGTTGCGAATCGATCCCGCGTATGCTCCTCTCCGAGGGAATCCGCGGTTTCGGAAGCTGGCCGGGGACGAAGGGGCATGATACGAGAAACGAGAAACGAGAAACGAGAAGCGGGAAGCGGGAAGTGAGAATGTGACATGACGTTTGCGAGATGGTGGGTGTTGCTTGCTTCGGTCGCGGCAGTGACAGGATGCCGGACCGAGCGGGCTGCGCCTCCGCCCTCCCGGCCGGATACCACCCCCTACAGGATCCTCTCTCCCACCCCCGGTGCTCTCTGGTTGGAAGGCCATCGGTATATCATTCGATGGAAGAGCCGCCGAGCCGGACCGGTCAATATCGGTGCGGTGATGGGCGGCAAGGACCGGGGGCACCTCGCCATGCAGCTTCCATCCGGAACTGACAGTCTCGCCTGGGACGTGCCGTCGGGTTTCGTGAGCGGCTTCGGAATCGATCGATCCGACGCCGTGCGCCTCCGGGTCGAAGCATCGGACAGCCCGGCGGTCGGCGTGGAGAGCGCCCCGTTCTCGATCGCAGCACCATGAGCGCATCTGATTCTGAAATCGACGCGGCGCGGCTGGCGCAGCAGGTGAAAGAGGCCTGCATCGCCGCAGCGCTGGCCGGATATGAAGAGGCGTCGATCAGCGGCCTCTGTCACGAGGGCGCCTGGGAAGCAGCCGTCGCCGCCATCCAGCGGCTCGACCTCGACGACGTCATAAGGACATACCCATGTCGCAGATCCACCCAGGCGTAGAGATCGGGCATGTACACCTCAAGGTGGCCGACCTCGAGCGCGCGCTCAAATTCTACACCGACGTCCTCGGCTTCAAACTGATGCAGCGGATGGGCACTCGTGCGGCGTTCGTCAGTGCCGGCGACTACCATCATCACATCGGACTCAACACCTGGGAAAGCCACGGCGGCGGTCCGCCGCCCTGGGGCACCACCGGGCTCTATCATTTTGCGATCCGCTACCCCGATCGCCCTTCGCTGGCCGATGCGCTCCGCCGGCTCGAGGCAGCCGGCATCCCGCTGGAAGGCGCCGCCGACCACGGCGTGAGCGAAGCGCTCTATCTCCGCGACCCCGACGAAAACGGACTCGAACTCTATTGGGATCGCCCGCGCGACCAGTGGCCCCGCGCCGCCGATGGATCACTGGCGATGATTACAGCGCCGCTCGATCTGACCGCCCTCCGGCGCGACGCACCCAAATGAACCCGCCGGGGGCGGGCTCGGCTCATGCCAACGTTCGCTTCCCGCCGCCGCTGCTGTTCGTCGGCGCATTTTTCATCGGCTGGCTCCTCCACCGAGCACTGCCGATCCCGCTGCTCGGCGCAGGCATCACGGCGGTACGGCTCATCATCGGTTGGCTCGCGGTGGCGCTCGGCTTCACAACAACAATGAGCGGCATCATCACCTTTCGGCGAGCCGGCACCACCGTGATTCCACATCACCCGGTTAGCCGCGTCGTTACGCACGGCCCCTATCGCTTTACCCGCAATCCGATGTACCTGGGCCTCACCATCGCGTACATCGGTGGCATCCTGCTGATGAACGATCTCTGGCCGGCGGTGCTGCTTCCCGTGGCACTCCTGCTGCTGATTCATTTCGTAATCGAACGCGAGGAGCGGTACCTCAGCGCGGCGTTCGGCGCGGAGTACGACGAGTATCGCCGGCGGGTGCGGCGGTGGATCTGATGGGCCGCCTGCGGTGGCTCTGTCTTCCGGTTGGCATCATCTGCGCCATCGGCGGCTGTGACCCCGGGCATTCCAGCTCCGCTCCGGCTGCAGCAACAGAACTGCGTCCCCTCCTGACCATTCATTCCGACGAATCATCGGATCATTCGTTCGGAAACGTCGGCGACATTCTGGTAAGCAGCACCGGCGATCTCTACATCACACAGCCGCGCGAGAATCGAATCCTGGTCTACCGTTCCGATGGAACGTTCGAGCGGAGCATTGGCCGAGCAGGCGGGGGCCCCGGCGAATTC
>DASSTY010000167.1:0-4990 GCA_035707585.1 Gemmatimonadales bacterium | reverse complement strand
GCCGGCCTCGCGGCGTTCCCGGTCGGCGCCTGGATCCTCCCGGCACTCGGCCTCACCCCCTCGCGCGTCCCCCTCTCGGTACTCGCCTCGGGCTGGGTGCTCGGTATCCTGGTGGCCGCCGGACCGCGCTGGGCGATTCGGATGTACGCCCCCACGACCGGCCGCCCCCAGCGGCGCCGGGGCGATCGCCGCCGCGCCGCCAGACGCAACGCCCTCATCATCGGCGCGGGGCATGCCGGCGAGATGGTGGCCCGCGAACTCCGCCGCAGCAGCCACCTCGATCTCGAACTGGTGGGCTTCCTTGACGACGATCCCGAAAAGCAGCGCCGAGTCCTCGGCGGCCTGCCGGTGCTGGGCCGGCTCGACCAGCTCGCCGGCATCGTGGCGCGGTACCACGTGGCCAAGGTGATCATCGCGATGCCCACCGCGCCGGGCCCGGTAATTCGCGGCGTATTGGAGCAGGCCCGCAATACCGGTGCGCAGGTCCGCACCGTCCCGGGACTCTTCGAGATCATCAGCGGCCGCAAGGCGGTCTCCGCTCTCCGCGAAATCGAAATCGCCGACCTCCTCCGGCGCGAACCGGTCGAAACCGACCTCGCCGCCGTGAGCCAGCTGGTGGGCGACCGCACCGTGCTGGTGACCGGCGCCGGCGGGTCGATCGGCTCGGAGCTCTGCCGCCAGCTCTGCGAAATGGCGCCGCGCCGCCTCCTCCTGCTGGGCCACGGCGAGAACAGCATCTTCGGGATTCACAACGAGCTCTTCGCCCGGGTGCACGATGTGGAGCTGGTGCCGCTGATCGCCGACATCCGCGACCGCGAAGCCCTCCGCCGGCTGATGGACCGCCACCGTCCCGATGCGATCTTCCACGCCGCCGCCCACAAGCACGTTCCGCTGATGGAACACAACATCCACGAAGCGGTGATGAACAATGTGATGGGAACCCGCCACCTGGCGGAGACCGCGGCGGAATTCGGCGTGGAGAACCTGCTGCTGATCTCGAGCGACAAGGCGGTGCGCCCCACCAACGTGATGGGCGCCACCAAGCGCGTCGCCGAGCAGCTGATTCAGGATCTGGCGATCACCACCGGCCGCCGCTACGTAGCGGTGCGGTTCGGCAACGTGCTGGGGAGCCGAGGCAGTGTGGTGCCCACCTTCCTGAAGCAGATCGCCGAAGGCGGGCCGGTCACGGTGACGCATCCGGAGATGCGCCGCTACTTCATGACCATTCCGGAAGCGGTGCAGCTGGTGCTCCAGGCCGCGGCGATCGGCCAGGGCGGGGAAGTCTTTGTGCTGGACATGGGACAGCCGGTGAAGATCGCCGACCTGGCGACCGATCTGATTCGCCTGGCCGGTCTCCAGCCCGGCCGCGACGTGGAGATCCGCTTTACCGGGATTCGCCCCGGCGAAAAGTTGTATGAGGAGTTGTTCTTCAGCGACGAGACCGCTTCACCCACCGTCCACCCCAAGATCCTCCGCGCCCGCAACGCCGCGCCGGTGGACCAGCTTCACCACCGCGCCGCCGCTCTGGTGGAGGCCGCCCTCGCCGGCGCCGACGACACCGCCATGCGCACTCTCCTGCGCGAAGTCGTGCCCGACTATTCCCCGACGGAGCCGCTCGATGGCGGCCCGACGGATGCAGCGCCTGCGGCGACTGCATGGACGGAACCGGCGGCTGACGCGCCGGTAGGACGGAACGACGTACCGCCCATCCGACCATCCGGCCCCGCAGGGCCGGATCCGACCAGCGGCACGTAGGGGCGGATTCTCCCGCCCCGGCGCCCGCTCCGACCCACTACATCTGCCCGTCCGGCCCCACGATGATGTACGTCAGCGAGCTGCCATTCCGGAAGAACGGCGCCTTCTCGCCGAACATCTTGATCACGGTGTTCTGGAGATGGGTGTTGTCGGCGGTGATGGTGAGGCCCACCCGGTAGGCGCCACCGCCGCCGGGGAAGCTGTCCCAGTCCAGCGTGTAATCGCTGTTGGTGAAGTGGAGCGCGCCGCGGGTGTAGTCCACCAGCTCGGGCGGTTTGACACCGGCCGCGGCATCGGGCGGGAAGCTTTCGTGATCGGCCCAGTAGTTGTACGCCGCCAGCCGCACAGCCTCGATTTCGCTGGAGATCTTGGCCGCGGTGGCCTCGTCCCGCAGATCGATGTACCGGAGCGTCGAGATGGTCGCCAGAATTCCGATGATCACGATAACGGTCATGAGCTCGATGATCGTGAAGCCGCGGCGATTCATCGGGCCACCGTCTTTCTCTTCACCACCACGTTGTAACTCTGCTTCACGAGATCGGTGATCGGTTCAGTGGAGTGGTAGGTCAGGTGTAGCGGGCCGGCGGTGCCGTCGAGCTGGTAGCCGTCATCCACCCTGCGATAGCTCACCCCGTCGAAGCTGCTGGGCACCTGGGCCAGCGAGTCGGGCAGGGAGCCGGTGCGGTCGCGATAGATGTTGACCCGCTGCGCCGTGGCGTACATCGCGAGCCGGAGACTGGCTTCGCTGGTGGCGGGAGATTCGGCCGGTGGAGGCGGCGAGATCAGCCAGGCCGGCTGCGCCGCCGCCAGGTACACCGCAAAGCCGAGCGACAGCACCAGCAGGACCGGCGAGAGGTAGGGGCGAATCGGACGGCGCGGCTTCTTCGGTTCCTGCGCCGCCTTTTCCGCCTGGGCCTTGAGCACCTGATCATACGCTTCGATCAGGGCCCGCTTTTCCGGTGGAACTGAACTCGGTGTGGGAGACGACGCGCTCATAGTTCCCCCGCCAGTGCACGGACCACCTGCTCGGGAAAGCGGTGGATGTCGATCGGTTTGGTGATGTAGCCGTCAAAGCCGGCGGCCAGCGCCCGCTCGCGGTCGCCGCTCATGGCGTGGGCGGTGAGCGCCACCACCCGCTGGTCGGGCGCCTTCTCGCGAATCTCCTGCAGCAGGGCAAAGCCGTCGCGGCCGGGAAGCTGGATGTCCATCAGCACCAGCTCGGGGTCGGTTTCGGTCATCGCCTCGGCGAGCCCGTCGCCCCCGCTTACGCCCGCCACATCGTGGCCCCGGAGCGTCAGCACCGCCCGGAACAGCTTCATGTTGTCGGCGCTGTCCTCGACGATAAGAATCCTGGCCATGCGGCCTCCGGCTGACTAGAATGCTGGCGTTGGGATTTTCCGCCGATTCAGCAAGAGGCGGGCCAGTCACCTTTCCCTTTCAATTCAGGTCCATGTCCCGAACCAGCGTCCGGTCATGATCGTCGGCGGGTCCGTCCGGGTGCCGGGCGATAAGAGCATCACCCATCGTGCCCTCCTCCTGTCGGCGCTGGCCAGGGGTACCAGCCGGATCGGCGGGGGGCTCACCTCGCTCGACGCCCGCTCCACCGCCCGGGTGCTGCGGCGGCTCGGCGCCGAGGTCTCGCCGCTCAGGCAAGGCGCAACAGTTACCGTGCGGGGCGGGAGGTTGGCCCCGCCGGAGCTCCCCCTCGACTGCGGTAACTCCGGCACCACCTGCCGCCTCCTGCTGGGCCTCCTGGCGGGGCAGCGGTTCAGCGCCACGCTCACCGGTGATGCCTCTCTCCGCCGGCGGCCGATGCGCCGGGTCACCCACCCGCTCGCGGAAATGGGCGCGCGGTTCGACGACGGCGGGCACGACGGACTGCCGCTCACCGTTCGCGGGGGACGGCTGCAGCCGCTCCGCTGGGAACTGCCGGTGGCGAGCGCCCAGCTCAAGAGCGCACTGCTCCTGGCCGGCCTCACCGGCAGCGTACCGGTAGAGCTGACCGAACCCGCGCCCTCGCGCGATCACACCGAACGAATGCTCCGCGCGCTGGGCTACACCTTGGAGCAGCGCGAGGGGAAGATCGTTTTTCATCCCGACGGCAAGCCCACTCCGCTGGCGCTGCAGGTGCCGGGAGATTTTTCGTCGGCGATGTTTCTGATCGGCGCCGCGATTCTGGCGGAGCGCGGATCGCTCCGGATCGAGCAGGTTGGTGTGAACCCGACTCGCACCGCGGCACTCGAGGTTCTCCGCCGAATGGGCGCCGCCGTCGAAATCGAAAATCGAGATGAGCCGTTCGGCGAACCGGTGGCGACGCTGGTCACCGGACCCGCCGAGCTTCGTGGCACCACGGTGGAGGGGAGTGAAGTGCCGGGGCTGATCGACGAGATCCCGCTGCTGGCGGTGCTGGCCTCGCGGGCGGAGCGAACCACCACCTTCCGCGACGTGGGCGAACTGCGAGTCAAGGAGAGCGACCGCCTGGCGCTGCTGGCGCGGAATCTCACCGCGGTCGGCGCCCAGGCGGTTATTGACGGAGACAATCTCCTGGTGACCGGCGGCGACGCTCCACCGCGCGGCCGAGTCACTACCGGCGGTGACCACCGGATCGCGATGGCGTTCACTGTGCTCGGCACCATTCCCGGCGCGCGGATTACGATCGACGACCCCGCCTGCGCCGCCGTGAGCTACCCCGGCTTCGTCGATTCGCTCGCGTCGATCAGGGTTGCGTAGCGAAGATCGATGCGCTGTGGACGAAGTGTTTCACGCGGAGCCGCGGAGAGCGCGGAGACGGAGTTCGAGGCCCTTGAACATGGGGCTCACCCGGAGAACACGGAGGACACGGAGGGTTCCGATTACAATTCGGACCCCCGTGCACCACCCGCAACATCATTTTTTTGTTTTTTTGTTTTTTGTTTTGTGGTTCGGTGTGACGCACCCCTCCGGGTCCTCCGGGTTCTCCGGGTTCTCCGGGTGAGCCCTGTCCAGGGATCGCGATGCTGGCCCAACGATTCCACGCGGAGCCGCGGAGGGCGCGGAGGGTGGTTTGCAGCGGAGCCCACAAAAAAACAAAAGAAATTTTCGGGTTGTGCCGTAAGCACCGGATCGCCACGGAACCCTCCGTGCCCTCCGTGCCCTCCGGGTTCTCCGGGTGAGGCATGTTCGGGGATCTCGATGCCGGTCCAATGATTCCACGCGGAGCCGCGGAGGACGCGGAGGGTGGTTTGCAGCGGAGCCC
>DASSTY010000166.1:0-2513 GCA_035707585.1 Gemmatimonadales bacterium | reverse complement strand
GGCCTGGTAGACTGCCATACCCATCTCGCATTTGCGGGCTGGCGGGCCGATGAATTCGCCGAGGGCGCGCTGGGCAAGAGCTACCTGGAAATCGCCAGGCGGGGCGGCGGCATTGCTTCGACGATGCGGGCCACCCGCGCTGCGACGGCGGCCGAACTGGTGCATCTGTCTGCCCGGCGGCTGGACGAGATGCTGATGCTCGGTGTTACCACCGTCGAAGCCAAGAGCGGGTACGGACTGGACGCCGAGTCGGAGCTCAAGATCCTCGAGGTGTACCGCACACTCGAGCGAATTCGCCCGGCGCGCATCGTCCCCACCTTTCTCGGCGCCCACACCATCCCGCCGGAGTACCGCGACCGCCGCAACGAATACATCGCGCTGCTGCTTGAGCTGATCCCACAGATCGCCGAACGGGGACTGGCTCGCTGCTGCGATGTGTTCGTGGAGGAATCGGCGTTCAGTATCGACGAAGCGCGCCAGGTGCTGCTGGCGGGGCGCGCCGCCGGCCTGCTTCCGAAACTCCATGCCGATCAGCTCACCGCCGGCGGCGGTGCCGAGCTCGCGGCCGAAGTGGGTGCCGTCTCCGCCGATCATCTGGAGTGCGCCTCCAATGCCGGAATCGATGCCATGGCTGCGGCCGGCGTGGTGGCGGTGAGTCTCCCGATCGCCTCGCTCTACCTGCGGCAATCGCCGATGCCGGCCCGGCGGTTCATTGATCGGGGCGTGCCGGTGGCCGTCGCTACCGATTTCAATCCCGGCTCAGCGCCGAGCAGTCACCTGCCGCTGGCGATGACGCTGGCATGCACTCTCCAGCGAATGACGCCGGCCGAGGCGCTCAAGGGCGCTACGCTCTACGCGGCGCGGGCGGTGGGAATGGAGAGTCAGGTCGGTTCACTGGAGCCGGGGAAGGCCGCCGATTTCGCGGTGATCGATGCGCCCGACGTGGATCACTGGCTCTATCACTTCCGCGCCAACGCCTGCGTTCGCACCGTGATCGGCGGCGTGACCAGATGGACCGTCCCGTGCTGACCGCGCCGAACACTCCGATGCCCAGCGTCGCAGCCGACGATCCGCGAGTGGGGAATCTCCTGGGCACCGCGGTCGAACCGGGCCAGCCGCCGGCGATCGTGCTGATCGGATTTCCGGTGGACGAGGGCGTGCGCCGCAATGGCGGTCGTATCGGTGCTGCAGAGGGGCCGGCCGCCATTCGTCAGGCATTCTACCGGCTCACGCCAGATCCGGCGGTGCCCGCGATGAGCGAACTGCTGCGGCGCACCGTGGATCTGGGCGATGTGGCAGCCGGAGAAAATCTGGAAGCGGCCCAGGAGGCGCTGGCTGAAGCCACCGCGCCGCATCTCGCCGCCGGAAGCCTGGTGATCGTGCTGGGCGGCGGTCACGAGACTGCGTTCGGGCATTTTCTTGGTGCGGTGCGCGCCGGAATCGAAGTCGAACTGCTCAACTGGGATGCCCACGCCGATGTGCGGCCGCTCCGGGACGGGCTGGGCCACTCCGGTTCACCCTTCCGGCAGGCGCTGGAGCATCCGTCTGGATTGGCGCGCCGCTACACGGTGGCGGGGCTGCAGCCGCAGAGCATCGCCGCTGCGCATCTGGACTATGTCCGCGCTCATGGCCGCGCGGTGTTCGCCAGCGCACTCACCAGTACCGTCGTGACCGAGATCTACGCGCTGCTGCAGCACCGCGCCCTGGCGTCGTTCGATCTCGACGCGCTGGATCAGTCGCTGGCACCGGGCGTGAGCGCGCCCGCCAGTAACGGGCTCGGTACGTCGCTCTGGCTCGATGCCGCCGAGCGCGCCGGCGCCAACCCGAACGTGATCGGGTGTGAAATCGTCGAACTCAATCCCCGCTTCGATCGCGACGACCAGACCGCCCGCCTCGCGGCGCTTACGGTGTGGCGGGTGATCAGGGGGAGGACGATGGTAGTCGCTAGTCGCTAGTTGCTAGTCGTTAGTTGCTAGTTGCTAGTTGCTAGTCGCTAGTCACCCCCGCGAAGGCCGTCACCCCCGCGAAAGCCGTCACCCCCGCGAAGGCCGTCACCCCCGCGAAAGCGGGGGTCCAGGCGGCTGGATTCCCGCTTGCGCGGGAATGACGGCCATACACCCCTAGCGACTAGCAACTAGCGACTAGCAACTGCCCCCCCGCGGCCACTGCTGCGTCACGCAGTGAAAAGCGCCGAGACCCCAGACCAGGTCGGTGCAATCGATTCCGATCACCTCTCGGTCGGGAAAGAGCGCCTGCAGGGTGTCGCGCGCGATCACGTCGCGGGGCGGATCGTAGGTGGGAAGCAGCACGATCCCGTTGGCGATGTAGAAATTGGCGTAGCTGGCGGGGAGCCGCTGCCCTTCGTGGTAGAGCGGGCGCGGCATCGGCAGGGTAACCACCCGAAACGGCGCGCCGTCCTGATCGGTCATCTCCTGCAGGCGCGCCAGATTTTCCTGGAGCGGTTGGTAGTTGCTGTCGCGCGGGTCGTCTTCGATGACCGTCACCAACGTGCG
>DASSTY010000165.1:0-4510 GCA_035707585.1 Gemmatimonadales bacterium | reverse complement strand
GTCCGATGAAGCCGCGCGTCAAGCTGTCTACTCGTTTCCTGACCGCCCGGAACGCCCACCAGGTGGGGATGCTGGTGACCCTGGAGGGCGAGACACCGGTGCGTCGAGCGCCGATCAACGTGGCGCTGGTACTGGATCGCTCCGGCTCCATGGCCGGCGACCCGCTCGCGGCGGCCCAGGATGCCGCGCGGCGGTTCGTCTCGTTTCTCTCTCCCGAGGATAGACTGTCGGTGGTGACGTTCGACTCCGAAGCCGCTCTCCTGTTCGGGCCCGCACCGGGCGGCGACCCCGTCGCGCTCACCGCCATCAGCCGGATCAACGCCGGCGGGATGACCAATCTCTCTGGCGGTTGGCTGCGCGGGCTGCATCTGGTACAGGAGCAGCTGGTCGACGGCACCAATCGTGTGGTTCTGTTTACTGACGGACAGGCCAATCGGGGAATCATCGCTGTGCCGGAGCTGGTCAACATGGCCGCCGCGGCATCGGCGGCGCGGGTCAGCACTACCTGCATCGGCTTCGGCGCCGAGTTCAATGAAGACCTGCTGGAGCCGATGGCGCGGGCCGGCAGCGGCAACTACTGGTTCATCGAGGGCGACGACCAGATGGCCGCGGTCTTCGAAAACGAAATCACCGGCCTGGTTGCGCTCGCGGCGCAGAATGTCGAAGTCACCGTTCGTCTCACCCACCCGCGAGCCGCCGGCGTCACCCTGCTGCAGTCGCTTCCGATTACGCAGCTGCCCGATGGGTCGCGCCGGATCGCGATCGGAGATCTCTACGCTACCTCGCCTCGCAGCGTAGGGCTTCGGTTTCATGTCGAAGATGTCGCGGAGCTGGGGCCGGTGCAGGTGGCCGAAGTGATCGTGGATGCTGATGTGGTAACAGAGCAGGGGATCATCCACCGCACCATCACGATGCCGGTGATGGCGGCGCTCGACCGGGCCGATCACGTCGAGCCGATGGTCGAAGACACCATCCTCCAGTTTCAGGCGGCGCAGGCGCGGGAACAGGCGATTCGCCTGGCCGATGCCGGCGACTTCGATGCCGCGGCCAGCTGCCTGCGCGAGTCGATCGTCCAGTGTGCCGCCAGTGATTCGCCGGAGGTGCGCCAGGAAGCGCACGACCTGGAATGTCAGATGCGCCTGCTTCGGAGCCGCCGCTATTCGGCAATCGACCGGAAATACGATTCCGCGGTCGCGATGAGTCTGCGCGATGGCAAGCAGGCCTACGCACGCCAGCTTCGGCGGAAGCGGGGACGCTGATGCCCCAGCGGTATCCGCTCCATTTCCTGGGAGGTCACGTCTTCATCGAGCTGGCTGGCTTGCGCTGGTTGATGGACACCGGTGCGCCGGCCAGCTTTGGAGATACGCCTGCGCTCTCAATTGATGGCAGGAACTTCACCGTCGCGCCCGGGTTGTACGGCGTCGATGCGGCGCAGGTGACTCGCCTCGTCGGAGTGCCCGCCGCCGGGCTGCTCGGCGCCGATGTTCTGGGCGAATTCGACTTCATTCTGGATGCTGATGGCGGAACAGTGGAGATCTCGACCGGTCGGCTCGAACTGCTTGGGAACACCGTCGCTTTCGAATCGCTCCTGGGGCTGCCGGTGCTGACGGTACATCTGGACGGCGCCAACCACCGGGTTATCTTCGATACCGGCGCACAGCTCTCCTATCTTCACACCGATGGCCTCGAGGCATATCCGAGCGCCGGCCGGGCGCAGGATTTCTATCCCGGCTTCGGAGTCTTCGAAACTGACACGCGCGACGTGACGATGGCCATCGGATCCCTCTCGTATACCCTGCGATGTGGCACGCTGCCACTTCCGCTCCAGAGCATGCTCTCGCTCACCGGGGCGGCTGGGGCGGTGGGTAGTCAGCTGCTGGCTGGCCGGAAGGTGGGCTACTTCCCGCGGCGGCGCCGGCTGGTGCTCGATTCATGAACGCCGCGCCCGCGCTGGTGCTGCACATTCCGCATGCGTCGCCCGGTGTGCCCAATGATGTGCGCGAGAACCTGCTGCTGAGTGATCGCGGGCTCGCCGCCGAGCTGCTTCGGGTGACCGACGCCTTTACCGACGAGCTCTATGCCGTGCCGCCGGAGCAGGCCTCCGCCATCGTCTATCCCGTATCACGTCTCGTGGTTGATCCCGAGCGGTTCCGGGACGATGCCGAAGAAGTCATGGCAGAGCGGGGCGTCGGCGCGGTGTATCTCTCGACCTCAGATGGAAAGCCGCTGCGCCGTGAGTTGACCGACGAGCGCCGGGAGGTACTGCTCAGAACCTGGTACGATCCGCACCACGCGCGGGTGACTGCGGCGGTGCGGCGCGCCCTCGATGCGCACGGTCGCTGCCTCATCGTCGACTGCCACAGCTATCCGGCGACTCCGCTCTTCACCGATCTGGATCAGAGCGTGCCGAGGCCGGCGTTCTGTCTGGGGACCGATTCGTTTCATACACCGGTGGAGCTCACCGAGGCGGGGCGGGAATGGCTGGAGGCGAGGGGTTATACCGTACTGGTGGACCGGCCCTATGCCGGAACGCTGGTGCCCCGCGATTTCTACCGGTCCGATCCGCGAGTGCACAGCATCATGATCGAGGTGAATCGGGCGCTGTACATGGACGAGGCGACCGGCCAGAAGAGCGCAAGATTTGCGGAGATGCGGCAGCTGATCACGGGCCTCATCGCGCACCTGGCGGCCGCCGCGAGGTAGGGCCGAGGCACGCCTCGCCCCCCGTCATCCCGAGCGAGCGCAGCGAGTCGAGGGATCCACCCCGCAGAACCGGTGGACCGCCGCAGAGGTCAGAGCAGCGCCTCCCGTCTTCCCGTCTCCCCGTCTTCCCGTCAACTGTCCGTCCGTCCGTCTGTCCGTCAGTCCGTCTGTCCGTCTGTCCGTCACCCATCATATCTAATCTCATAACGATGCTTCCCATCCGCGATCGTAATCGTCACTTCGCCATCGATTCCGCTCAGTTCGCCGGTACCTGAGCCCGGCACTATCAGAATCGACCAGTTCTCCGGCATGCCGTTTCGCATCCCGCTGCGGTGCATCAGTGCGAAGCTGCCCTGGCGTCCGTCGAGGGTGCCGGTCACGACTTCCAGCGCCACATAAGCGCCCGAGGTCCGTCCGTCGCCGACGGCGAGCATGGTTCCCTGGCTGCTGCCTTCGAGATCGCCGTGGAACTGTTTGACCAGGAGCAGGCGGGCGATGGCGGACTGGCCGCCGGGTTGGTCTGACGGCTGAGGCGTCGTGGTTACATCGAAGGTACCGCTGGCGGTTTTCATGCGGGCTTCCGGCTGGGGTGAAAGACGAATATACCCGACTCACGCCTCTCGACCCACGACCTTCCGGCGCTGCGCCACCGGCGCGCGCAGCGAGCGTCCGGCACCGCTGGCAAGATCCTTCGCTGCGCTCAGGATGACACCGCTGCGCTCAGGATGACGCCGTCGGATCCACCCGCACCCCATTCCCGTCCTCCCGTCTTCCCGTCTTCCCGTCACCTGTCCGTCTGTCCGCCAGTCCGCCAGTCCGTCCACTCTCCCGTCCTCCCGTCTTCCCGTCTTCCCGTCACCTTGCCCCACCGCCCTCCCCCGCCCATTATCGTCCAACTCGCGCGACGGAGCCGCTGTGACCGACCCCGAACTCAACGATCTTGGCTTTGGCCAGGTGGCCGCCCAGCAGGTCCACGGGCGCTTTCTGTCCAAGGACGGCTCCCCCAACACCCGCAAATACGGGCTGGGCGCTCGGCGCTGGGCCCGCTTCTATCGCCGGGCGCTGGCGATGGGCTGGCCCGGCTTTCTCCTCTGGCTCGCCGGTCTGGAGCTGCTGGCCAACGGCATCTTTGCGCTGGGATACCTTGCGCTCGGACCCGGCGCGATCGCCGGCACCGCGATCCTCGGCCTGGATGATCCTTTCCTCCGCGCTTTCACGTTCAGTGTTGACGTCTTCACCACCGTCGGTACCGGGGGAATGCACCCGGTGGGCTCCACCGCCAACTGGCTGGCGATCATCGAGTCACTGGCCGGCCCGCTCTTCTTCGTCATCGGCGGCGGTCTGGTGATCGCCCGGCTGATGCGCCCGCGCAGCCGGATTCGCTTCAGTCAGTCGGCCGTGATCGCACCGTACCGCGGCGGTCGCGGCCTGATGTTCCGGCTGATCAACGCCGGCGTAAGCGAGATGGACGATGTCCGGGTCGAAGTGAACCTGGTGTGGTATGAAGAGGAGGACGGCAAGCGGCTCCGGCGGTTCCACAAGTTGTCGCTGGAGCGCGATGTCGTCGAGTTCTTTTCACTGCACTGGACCGTGGTGCACCCGATCGATAGCGAGAGCCCGCTCCGCGGCGTCACACCCGAGCGGCTCCGCGCGGCGGAAGGCGAGATCATCGTGATCGCAACCGGGCTGGAAGACACCTTTGCCACCCGGGTCTCCGCGCGCACCTCCTACACCTGGGACGAGATCCGCTGGGACGCCGCCTTTGCCGGGATGTTCGTTCCTTCACCCGACGATATTCTCACGGTGG
>DASSTY010000164.1:0-6212 GCA_035707585.1 Gemmatimonadales bacterium | reverse complement strand
GTCCTGGTGGCGCTCACCAAGGCCGACAAACTGACCCGCAGCCGCCAACGGGAGCAGACCCGGGCCATCGCCCGGCAGCTGGGGCTGGATGAGGATCAGGTCCAAGCCACCAGCAGCACGACCGGCCTGGGAATTGCCGATCTGGCCGCCAGCATCGAAGCGGCGATAAACCGCGAGGAGACTCCATGAAGCCCACTTCTGCCCGGCTGCTGCTCACCTCGGCGCTCCTGCTGGCCGCGCCAGGCCTGCTGGCGGCCCAGAACGCGGCCGATACCAGCGCCGCGGCCGATCGCGCGCCGGCGGGCTATGGCACCCTCAAGCAGGACGATCTCGCCATCCGGCTCCGGGCCGACGATCTGGAAGTCCGGTTCGTCCCACTGGATGAACGGGTTCTCCGGCTGCTGGCCCCCGACGCGTACACTTCGCTGCGAGGGCTCCTGGCGTCGCGGCAGGCGGCGATCGATTCGGTGGGCCGGCTCTCCGGTGTATCGGAGCCGGGAGTGGCGCTGGTGAGCTTCTACGGCCAGCAGGCCGGCGTGCGGTTCGACCCGCAGCTGGTGACGATCGGGTTCCGCGGCCGGGTGCTGCAGCCGATCGGAATCATCCCGCTCAATCCGACCTTCAGCTCGCAGCAGCTCAACGTGCGGCAGCAGGCCAGCGCGCTGTTTCTGTTCGAGGAAAAGATTCCCGTCACCGAGTCGTTCCAGGTGTCCTACGGGGCACTCACTTCGGACGACTGGGGGAACCGCCTGGTGCAGCTCGAGCGGGAACGCGGCCGGGTGGCGGCGCGCTCTCGACAGGATACGTCCAGACAGTAGCGGGGCCGACCGCCCGGCCGGCAACGATCATCGCGGTGGACAACGCATCGGCACCGATCCCGGTGCCGGCCACCGCGGTAGCCTGACGGAGCGCCGAAGCCGGCGCGCCCGATTCAGGATCCATGATGTGCCCCAGCGATTTCCCATCGTAATGCACCACGCTCACCTGATTTGACGACGTCGCCAGCGCGGCATCGGCCAGACGGGTTCGCGCCAGCATGACACCGGGGCGAGCGGAGTCGGCGATATCCACCTCCCAGCCGGACTGCCCCGGCGGCGCGCCCAGCGCAATGCAGTCGCCGCTCACGTCGAGCAGCGCAGCGCGGATGCGGTGCTTCCTGAGCACCACCGCCGCGCGGTCCAGCCCGTAGCCCACACCGATCCCGCCGAAGTCGATCCGGGTATGGCTCGACGGCAGCTGAACCCGGTCTCCCTCGATCCGAATCACTGCGGCACGAACCGCCTCTTCGGCTTCCGCAAGCTCCGCAGGGGTAGGCGGCGCGGCGCGCGGCCGGCGAAATCCCCAGACCCGCATCAGCGGCTCGACGGCGATGTTGAACGCCCCGTCGGTTTGCCGCTGCAGCCGCTCGGCCGACCGGAGCACCGAAATCAGATCCTGATCTGCTCGCCACCACCCGCGCCCTGCTCTTCGATTGAGCTCGCTCAGATCGCTGGCGCCATCGAACAACGACAGCCGAGCTTCCACCCGGCGCAGCTCGGCCAGCGCAGCCGAGGCCGCTTCGTAGGCGTGGTCCTGGGTGGTGCCGAAGAGTTGGAGATGCACCGGCTGTCCCATCGCCCACGACCACCGCTCCACCCAGTACTCTCCGCTACGGCCGGTCCCCCGGGCCAGCGCCCGCACCGGAGCGGGGAGCGCCGCGCCCGCCACACCGGCGCCGATCAGACTGATGAACTGGCGGCGTTTCACTGGGACATCCCCACTCGACGGAGTTCCCGCAGAACGACTCCGACCTGGATGTAGAAGGTGAGCGCCATCAGCGAGCTGGAGGCCACCAGGATCCAGGAGAATCGCGGGTCGGCGTAACGCATCAGCCACATCGCCGAAAACGACACCAGCAGCGACGCAAACGGCTCGGCGATGAGAATCCGCCGCCAGCGAACCGACGGCCAGGCGCAGAGCGCCAGACAGGCGCCGCTGAAGGCAAAGATCGCCGCCATGCTGAGCAGGTGGTTGTGAGTGGTGGTGAGCATCTCCGCTAGCGACTTGGGGAACTGCATCGCACCAGTGGCGGCATCTTCAGCGCCGCGGTAGCGGGCCGCGGCACCGGCGGGAGTAAGCCCGGTGGTGTGGTGCACGAAAATCAGTGCGGTGGTGTACCCCACCGCTTGCACGATCATGAGCCACCGCGCCAGAGTGCGGAGCGGCAGCGGAACGTCGCTCCAACCGAATGTGGTGGTCATTGCAGCAGCCCGCGGCGGTGGCGGTCGGTCAGTTGGGCCAGCACCCGCCGAACTCCCGAGGTCACCGCATGCACGCTGATGGTGGCGCCGGAGATGCTGCGGATCGGGTGCCCCACCCGCACCGAATCGGCGGCGGTGAGTCCGCGGAACTGGCGGCGCCACTGCTCATACGCCACCTGCCCGCCGTACGGCTCCCGATACACCAGCACGTCAACGTCCTTGAGATGATCGGACGGGTCTATTGCCACCAGAAAGGTGATCGGCTGGTCCTTGCCCTTCACGTTGCTCACTTCGGCAAAGCCGAGGAGTGAATCGCCCTGGGTGACGCGAAGGACGTGGAGAGAATCGACCGCGACCGAATCGAAGCTGGCGCCGCTGCCAAAGATCCGGTGAATCGACGCCGCCAGCCGGGCGGGCGGCGCCTTCTGGGCACCGGCCGATCTGGCCGCCACCAGCGCCAGCAGAAAGAGCGGGGCGACGAGAATCCGCCGCCCCTGGTTGATTCGCATCAGAACGCGTACCCCAGTCCCAGCGCAAACACGTCGGGCTGAGCGGTATCGCTGCGGTTGCGATTGAAGGTGTAGTCGCCCTTGATCGCCACGTTGAAAGTGGGGAGATAGGTCAGCCCCACCGTGGTGATTCGTCGAGACAGCACCGGGTCGCCGGTGGCGCCGCCGGGAAGATCGCCCTGGGTGTTGAACCGCTCATGCCGCGCAAAGGCGAGCAGCTTCTGCGATGAATTCGGTGCCAGCCCCGCCAGCAAATTGGCACTCGCTTCCAGGTACCCGCCGGTGATCCGGTGCGCCACACCGTTGCCGTAGGCCGCGTCGATCTGATCGGCATCGGCGATGCCAATGGTGGCGACTTCTCCGCGGAAGGCAAAGGGACCGGTTTCGTAACGCGCATCGGCGGAGAGCAGCGTCACGGCGTTGTCGAACGCGCCGGTGCCGAGCGCCGGATCCTGCGCCGCACTGCCGCCGTACCAGAAGGAGCCGCCCAGCGTCAGCCCGGGACGGACCCACTCGAGCCGGCCGGTCAGCGAAGGATTGGCGAAGCTCGCCTCCTTCCCCTCCTGCCGCCCGCCGCGAATTCCCTCATCGGCCGAAAAGCCGCTGGCCTTGAGCCCGTTCACCAGGTAGACGCGATAGTTGAGGCCGGAATTGCCGGGAATGGTGCCCAGCACTCCCACGCCGATGTCGCGCCAAGTCGTGGGGATGACGTCGTGATCGTACGCGGGACGATTGACGCCGTTGAAGGTGGGCGGTTCGTGGGTCTCGTTGATGATGCCGATCGGCGGAAGGAGGAGGCCGCCGCGAAGAGTAACAGCCGGAGAGAAGCGATAGTCCAGGTAGAGCTGTTCGAGACCGATCTCACCACCGGGCTCGCCGCCTTCCACCTTGGTGTCCTCGACTTCGAGCTCGGACCGCATGGCGAGGCGATCGGAGAAGCTGTGCGCCAGATAGACTACGAACCGGGCGACATTGACTTCGCCAGGCGAATCGGGGCCGGTAGCATTGGTGTAGTGGATTTCACCGTAGCCGCCAATGGTAGTACTCTGGGTGTCCTGGGCGGCGGCGGGGAGAGTCAGGGTGGAAGCGAAGAGGATCAGGAGACCGGCGACGGACTTCGTCGGCAGGGACATCGAACCAACCTTCCGGGTGACAGGGTGAAAAATCAGTTGAGAATAATTCTCAAACATAATCCCAACAATCCTATTCGGATTTGGGAACCCTGTCAACGCTACAACCTTCCCGCCCTTTCACCCGCCCGATAAGTGCTGTAGACTCTTGTACATTGCCAAGGAGATCCTGTGGCCCTTCTGCCCCTCAGGTCGGTAGCTCTCCCGCCCGCAGCCGATCAGGTCTACCAGGAATGGCTCGCACAGCTCGACGAGCAGCTCGGCGACGCCAACGCCGATTGGTACCGGATCACGCGCGACGTGCTGCTCCAGATCTGCCACCCCGACGTCACCGACTACGAGGAGCGGGTCGCCGACCCCGCCACTCCGCTGGCGCTCCGGGCAGCGCTGCTGAGCGCTGATCCCCATAACATCACGCTCGAGCCCGAGTACTACGCCGACGTCGATCCGGCCCGCTTTGCCCGGGTCAAGCCGCTGCTCTGGCTCTGGTACAGTTTCGATCGCTCTCCGCTGGGCGGGCAGAATGTGGAGCTGGGCGTTCGCTTCCGGCGGATGCTGGCGCCGAAGATCTTTGCCCGCTGCGGCCGCAACTTCAAATGCTTTCAGTTCACTGAATTCTCCTTCGGCTACAACCTCGAGGTGGGAGACGACGTCGTCGTTCACCGGCATGTGCTGCTGGATGACCGCGGCGGGATTCGGCTGGGTAACCGGGTGAGCATTTCGGATTACGCCAACATCTACAGCCATACCCACAGCATCGTAGACCAGAAGGACGTGACCAACGCGACCACCGTGCTGGAAGACGATGTCCGGATCACCTATCACGCCACCGTGCTGGCCGGCGTTCGGGTGGGGCACGACGGGATGGTGGGCGCCAGCGCTGTTGCCACCAGAGACGTGCGGCCGTTCCATGTGCATGTCGGCATTCCGGCCCGCTCCATTCGCGTCAAACCCACTGCCCCGCCGGAAGCGTACGTGACCGAACGCGTGAGTGGGCGGCCGCGCAGCGGGGCGGAGGAACCCTGAGACGGATCCGGTTGCCGCGATTCTCCGCGCCGATTCTTCTGGGATTGGCGCTGGTGGAGGCGGGCGCGGCGGCGGCGGTATTCGGCGGACTGCCCTTCCCCGTCGCGCTGCTGTTCGGCGCCGGCGGATTGGTGGTCGCCACGATTGCTGCCGCGCAGCCGGCCCGCAACGAGCTGCTGCACCTGGTGGCGTTCATCCTGGGCGGGCTGGCGCTCTGGTTCCTTACTGAGCGAGCATGGTGGGCCGCGCTGCCGCTGATCGCGGGCGCCGGCGTCAGTCTCTGGATGGCGGTGCGCGGCGCCGAACGGGCCCGCATCCGAGCCGAAGATCTCCGTGAAGAAATCGCGGCCCAGCTCGACCGCCGGATCAGCGAACTGTTTTCTCTCCAGGAACTGAGCTACGTCCTCTCCGAATCGATTCAGCTCGACCGGATCGTCGAACAGGTGGTCCGTTATGCCGGCCGCTTCCTGCAGGCGGAAGGCGCCGCGTTCGTGCTGCTGGAGGGCGAAGGCCCGTCGGCCGGCCTGAGGATTGCCGCCGCGGAGGGCGTGCTCCAGCGGCTTACCGGCGAAGTGGTGCCGCTCTCCGCCGGCGCGCTGGTGGCCAATGCGCTGGAACGCGACCGGATCGAGGTGATGCAGGGGGTGGAGAGTCCGTCGGTGGATCTGTTGGGAAGCCACCTGGTTCGCTCCGCCGCGGTCGCCCCGCTCCGTTCGCACGGCGTCACCCTCGGCGCCCTGGCGGTGGCCGATCGCGAATCGGGTCCCTTCACCACCGAAGATCTCTGGCTCCTCTCCACCGTGGCGACGCAGGCCTCGGTGGTGCTGGCCAACAGCCGCCTCTTCGAGATGGTTCGCCGCAGCACGGAAGAGTGGGAGACGGCGTTCAACGCGCTGACCGAAGGGATCGCCGTAGTCGATGCGGCGGGGCGGATCGCGCGCTGCAACCAGGCGCTGGCGGAATTGCTCGACCGGCCGGCCAGTGCGGTGGTGGCCGACGATTTCTACGCCTCACTGTTCGGCAGCTCGGATGGCGCGGCGGAGGCCGCCGAGCTGATTGGCGAAGCGCTGCAGGGAGACCGGCCGGCGCCGCGAGTACTCCGCTCCGAGGTGGCCGGCCGAGTTCTCCGGCTTACCGCCGCACCACTGAGCGGGCTCGCCCAGAACGATGCGGTGGTGGTGCTGATCGAAGACGTGACCGAGCAGCGCGCCATGGAAGCGCAGTTGATCCAGAACGAAAAGATGGCCGCCATCGGCCAGCTCGTCTCCGGTGTGGCTCACGAGCTCAACAACCCGCTCACTTCGATC
>DASSTY010000163.1:0-2676 GCA_035707585.1 Gemmatimonadales bacterium | reverse complement strand
ATCGAATCGACGCATCGCGGCTCCAAAGAAGAGGCTCCCTCCGAAGCTACGCGCCGGCGTGACCCGGGCGTGACCTGAATAACGATCGCGGACGCACGTCACCCCGCGGAAGCGGGGGTCCAGTACCCCTGGATTCCCGCTTGCGCGGGAATGACGCCGGCCGAAGATCCGGCCTCTCTGCCTCCCTGGCGTTCTCCGCAATAACACTTCGTGGTTAGCTTCCATTCACATCCACCACTCCGGATCGGAAAGGACGCCGCGTTGCCTCTCGAGCATCTCGCCATTATCGGCGCCGGCACCATGGGCCACGGGATTGCCTACGTCGCGGCGGCGGCGGGGCATGCGGTGGCGCTGACCGACGCCGAGCCGGAGCGGGTCCCTGGCGCCATGGAGCAGATCCGCCGCGCGTTTGAGAAAGGCATTGCCCGGGGCAAGGTGACCGCCGCCCAGCGCGATGCGGCGCTGGCTCGCATTCGCGCTGCCGGCGATCTGGCCGATGCAGTGAACGGCGCCACCTTCATCATCGAAGCCATTCCGGAAAATCTTCCGCTCAAGCAGGCGCTCTTCGAAGAGCTCGACCAACTCGCAGCAGACGATGCGGTGCTCGCGACCAATACGTCTTCGCTCCCGGTTGGCCAAATCGCCCGGGCAACCGAGCGGCCGGGCAGCGTGGTGGGCACCCACTTCTTCAATCCGGTCCCGGCAATGAAGCTGGTCGAGGTGATTCGGGCGGAAGCCACCACTGACGAAACAGTCGACCGCGCCACTGAGTTCGCCCGCTCGCTCGGCAAGGAACCGATCGTCGTCCGCGACATGCCGGGCTTCGCGACCAGCCGGCTTGGCATCGTGCTGGGGCTCGAAGCGATCCGGATGGTGGAACAGGAAGTGGCGTCACCGGCCGACATCGACCGCGCCATGGAGCTGGGATACAATCACCCGGTCGGTCCGCTCCGCCTGGGTGATCTGGTGGGGCTCGACGTCCGGCTCGCCATCGCCGACCACCTCTACCAAACGCTCGGCGGCGATACCTACCGGGCGCCAGAGCTGCTCCGCCGGATGGTGGCGGAGGGGCGCCTGGGCCGAAAGAGCGGAGAGGGGTTCTACCAATGGCCGACGTGAATCCCGACGCGCCGGTGCTTTGCGAGCGCAGCGGTGCGGTGGCCGTGGTGACGGTGAACCGCCCTGCCCGGCGCAACGCGCTCAGCAGTGAGGTGCGCAGCGCGCTGCTGGAGCGGCTGGCAGAATTGAACGCCGATGCGTCGGTGCGGGCCGTGGTGATCACCGGCGCCGGCGACCGGGCGTTTATTTCCGGCGCCGACATCGCCGAGTTCGCTGCTCGCACCCAGGAAGAACAGGGACGGGCGATGGACGGGCCGCGGGTGTACGATGCGGTGGCGCAACTCGCAAAGCCGACGGTCGCCGCGATCAACGGCGCCTGCCTGGGCGGCGGCCTCGAGGTCGCGATGGCCTGTGACATCCGGGTTGCGGCGGAAGGCGCGCGGTTTGGCCAGCCGGAGGTGAAGCTGGGGATCATTCCCGGTGGAGGCGGTACCCAGCGGCTCCCGCGGATCGTGGGCGAAGGCAACGCACTACGCCTGATCCTGACCGGAGATCTGATCGATGCGGCGGAGGCCCATCGCATCGGCCTGGTGACGGAGGTGGTTTCTGCAGATCAGCTGCTGGCAAGCGCTATGGCCATTGCGGAACGGATTGCCGCCAACGCGCCGCTCGCCGTGGCTGCGGCGCGCGATGCAGTTCGCCGAGCGCTCGACCTTCCCCTGGGCGACGGACTCACGATGGAACGAGCCCACTTTCTGGGCGTCTTTGCCAGCGACGACCGCCGCGAGGGAATGCGGGCGTTTCTGGAGAAGCGGCCCGCGCGCTTCGAGGGGCGGTGAGTATGCAGGTGGGACATGCCGAAGTGAAACCGATCCGTGTTGGCGACGTGGAGCTCTACTACGCCGAAGCCGGCCGCGGCGAGGCGGTCGTGTGCGTGCATGGCGGTCTCGGTGATCTCACCTACTGGGACGACCAGCTCCCGGCCTTCGCACGCCGGTGGCGGGCGGTCACCTACAGCCGGCGTTACTGCTGGCCCAATTCGAACTTGCAGTTCGACCCGGCATATTCTCCGCTCACCGACTCGCACGATCTCGAAAATCTGATCGCTGCTCTGGGTCTGGGCCCCGTCCATGTGGTCGCTGCGTCAGTCGGTGGATGTGCCGCACTCTTCCTGGCGGTGCGGCGGCCTGATCTGATCAGGACCCTGACGCTGGCGGAGCCGCCAATGCTCCGCTGGGCTCGGGCAACTCCCGAGGGCGAAGCCGACTGGCAGGCGTGGATTGCCAACGTGTGGCAGCCGGCTGCCGCGGCGTTCGAGGCCGGGGAGTTTCCGACCGCCGTGGCGTATTTCATCGACGCCTTTCTCGGCCCGGGCGGCTTTGCCCAGCTTCCGCCGAGGGTGCAGGGGCGGATCATCCGCAACGCACGTGATCTCGAAGCGCAGGTATTATCGAGCGATCCCTTTCCCGATCTTCCGATCGGGCAGGTAGCCCAGATCAGCGTGCCGGTGCTGTTGCTGAGTGGCGGGCGATCGCGCCGGCCCCACAACATCATCGATGCGATGCTTGCCGAGCGGCTGCCGCGGGTAGAGCGGATCATCGTGCCCAAGGCCAGCCA
>DASSTY010000162.1:0-5980 GCA_035707585.1 Gemmatimonadales bacterium | reverse complement strand
TACACCGAACTGCGGCGCGGCCTGCGAGCGGGACTCCGCGCGGCCGACACCGGCAAGCTGACGGTTGGGCTGGAACACGAAGATGTCCACTCCGCCGTGGAACTCTGGCTTACCAAACGACTGGGCCGCACCGGCGAGCGGCTTCACACCGGCCGCTCTCGCAACGACCAGGTGGCGTGCGACATCCGGCTCTATCTCAAGAACGAATTACTGGCGCGCCACGCCGCTGCCGGCGACCTCGCCGCCGGATTGCTGGCGTTCGCGGCAGAGCATCGGAACACTCTCTGGCCGGGGTACACCCATCAGCGGCGGGCGATGCCGTCATCGGTGGCGCTCTGGGCGGCCGGTTACGCCGAAGGGCTGCTCAACACGATGGAAGATCTTCCGTCGCTCTGGCGGCAGGTCGATCGATCGCCGCTGGGCAGTGCCGCGGGCTACGGAGTTCCGTTGCCTCTCGATCGCGAAGTCATCGCCCGCGCGCTCGGGTTCGGCGGCATCGACCAGATCGTCACATCGGTCCAGAACGGCCGCGGCAAACTGGAAGCTGCGGTGCTGTTCTGGTGCACCCAGCTCGGCCACGAACTGGCCAAGCTCTCTGCCGATGTGATTCTGTTCAGTGCGGAAGAGTTCGGTTATCTGATTATCCCGCCGGAACTCGCGACCGGTTCCAGCATCATGCCGCACAAGCGGAACCCCGATCTCTTCGAGCTGACCCGGGCGCGCGCCGCCGCGGTCGAAGCCGATCTGGCGGCGGTGCTGCAGCTCAAGTCACATCTGGGCGGCGGCTATCATCGTGACTTCCAGCTGCTCAAGGAGCCGCTGATGCGGGGACTCGAGCGCACCGCCGCGATGCTGCTGATGATGGCCTCCGCGGTGCCGCGGCTGGATGTGGACCGCACGCGGGCCGAAGCGGCGTTGGCGGGAGGCGCACTGGCCACCGATGAAGTAATGCGGCGGGTCGAAGCGGGCGAGCCCTTCCGCCGAGCCTACCGCGCCGTTGCGCAGGAGGTGAAAGAGGGCGGCGACTTCCCGGCGCCCACGCTGCGCCAGATTCGCGAACGCCGCAGCAGCACCGGCGGGGTGGGAAATCCTGCGCTGCCGGCGCTGCGCCGCCGTCTCGCCGCCGCCCGCCGTTGGGCCGGCGCCGAGCGGCGCCGCTTCAGCGGCGCGATGGCGAAGCTGGCGGGGAAGGCGCGATGAGCAGCGATCGTCGCCAGCGGCTGGTTCGGATTTTGGAACTGATCAGCACCCGGCCGATCCACACCCAGGAGGAGCTGGTGAACGCGCTGGCGGAATCGGGATGGGAGGTTACTCAGTCGTCAGTCAGCCGAGACATCACCGCACTCGGGCTGATCAAGGTGAACGGCGCCTACACCCGTCCCCCTGCTCCCGCGGCGCGCGAGGCGGGTCCCGATGAACTCCGGATCGCCGAAGGGGTGATCGGCATGGCCCGCGCGGGCGATGCGCTGGTGGTGCTGCACACTCCGCCGGGCGAGGCCAACCGGGTTGGTGCGGCGCTCGACCGGCTGGCGTGGCCCGAGGTGGTTGGAACGCTGGCGGGAGACGACACGATTTTCATTGCAGTCACTGATGTCGCAGCACAGCGCCGGTTCGTCCGGCAGATCCGGCATCTGACCGGTCTTCCCTGATCAGGTAGCTACACCGCCTCACCCAGCAGCACTCGCCGCATTTCATCGGCGGTACGCCAGCGATCTTCCGGCTTCTTGGCCAGCGACCGGGTCACCGCCAGCACCATTTCGGGCGGGACGCCGGATCTCGCGGCACCGAGATCGGGTGGCGGGGCCTGGAGGTGCTGCTGCATCACCAGCGCCTGCTGGCGGGAAACGAACGGCGGGTGCCCCGCCACGCATTCGAACAGCACGCACCCTACCGCGTAGAGGTCGGTTCGGGCATCGAGCTGGCGAGACCCGGTGATCTGCTCGGGGCTCATGTAGTGGCTGGTGCCGACGGTCATTCCCGAGCGGGTAAGGTGCTCGCTGGTGGTGAGCTCCACCGCCCGCGCGATTCCGAAATCGACCAGCACCGCGCGCTCCGACGTCACCATCACATTCTCCGGCTTCACGTCGCGGTGAATGATCCCGTGTTTGTGCGCGTGATCCAGCCCGGCCAGGATGTCGGCGGCCAGCCGGCGGGCGTCGTCTATCGTGAGCTGGCGAACCCGGTCGAGCACCTGCCGCAGCGAAGAGCCCTCGATGTACTCCATCACGTAGTACACCAGCCAGTCCCGTTCACCGGTATCCAGCAGCTTGGCGATGTTGACGTGGTCGAGCTGCTTGGCCAGCCGGATCTCCCGGAGGAAGCGCTCGGCGGTTGTGCTGGTGAGCAATTCGGGGTGGAGGATCTTGAGCGCCACCTGTCTCCCGGTGGCGTCGCGGGCGGCGAAGACCCGGGCCGCACCGCCGCGGCCAATCTCGCGATCAATTTCGAATTGATCGCCGAGTTGTGCTCTCAGGAGCGAAAGGATGTCCCGAGGGATAGAGCACTCCGTCGGAGGAATGTCCAATCCTCACCTGCCCGGGCCCGAAGGGCAAGTCCGGCCGGCTCGGAGGGCCGGCTGGTGGACAGCGAGCCGGGCAGCATATAGAGTGGAGGGTCGTCATCAAAGGGACTTGAAATGCCAATGCGGGACGCCCTGCTGCCCGAATTCGACGCGGAAACCGCCAGCACCCGGCGCCTACTGGAGCGTTTTCCGGACGGGCAAGCCGCCTGGAAGCCGCACCCCAAATCGATGTCGCTGGGCCGGCTGGCATCGCACATCGCGGAGATTCCGGGCTACACACTGGCCATTCTCCAGTCGCTCGAATTCGATATCGAAGGCGGCCGCACGCCGCAGTCGCTCGAATCCCGCGACGCCATCCTGGCGTTGTTCGATGAACAGGTGGCGCGGGCGCGGGAGCCGCTCTCCCGGATCGAGGACTCCGAAATGATGGTGGAGTGGACCTTTCGCAAGGGAAGTCACATCATCATGCGAGTGCCGAGAGCCTCGGCGCTCCGGATTCTGGTACTGAGTCACATGATCCATCACCGCGGGCAGCTCACCGTGTATCTGCGGCTCCACGACATTCCGCTGCCCGCCACCTACGGCACCTCGGCCGACGAAGGCGGAGCGTAGCGCCATGATCGGCGGCCTTCGGAGCGCCGCGGGCGCGCTTGCCGTCACCACCGCGCTGGCCGCGTGCGAAGGTCTTCAGTCGCACCGGTCCGGCTCGGCGGCAGCCGATTCCAGCTCGGAGCTCACGGTCGATTCCACTCCGGTGCAACCGACCAGCCGCCGGCGAATTCGCCGCACGATTCCGCAGGTGCCCCGGCCCGATGCGGATACCTCGGCCACCACTCCCGACACCACGCCGCCTTCGCAGCCACCGGGCCCCGCCGATCTCATGATGGAGGATCTCCATCATCTCGTCCGCGCGCAGGGTCAGTACTTCGCCAACGTCGGCAGTTACGCGCGGCGCTTCCAGCAGCTCGGCATCCAGTATCTGCCGCACGCCGGGGTCCATCTTGCCGTGCTGTCTGCCTCGGACGAAGGGTGGACCGGCCAGGCGACCTTCGACGGATGGCCCGGGCGGAGCTGTGTAGTTGCGGTGGGGAAAGTGGCGGACCGCCCCGCGACTGCCGCCGGCAAGCGGCTCCCGGCCAACGATGGCCGGCCGGTCTGCGATTCACCCCCGCCAGGGCGTTGACTCAGGGCGACGCTCGGGCCGCCCGCTCGGCTCGCCGGACGAACTCCTGCCAGAACTGCTCCGTCATCCGCCGCACTGCGCCTTCCAGGAGCCGGGCGCCCACGCTCGCAATCGCGCCGTGAACCTCGCTCTCCGCTTTCCAGTAAAGGCGGACTCGCCGAGAATCGAGCTCTTCCAGCCGAATGTCGGAGCGGGTGTCCATGATCGAGCTTCCCGCCTTGCCGTGCATCCGCATCCGGGCGCTGTCCGGTTCCTGCAGATCGTACAGCTCCACGTCCAGGTCGAAATGCAGCTTGAACATCGCGACCCCGAAGCCCACCACGACGCGGAAGTGCGTAGCATCCCGGACCTGGATATCTTCGACTCCTGGGGTCGCGGCCGCGATGAACTGGGGATCGAGGAGGAACCCCCAGACCTGATCGCGGGGAGCCGCGATAACGGGCGCGCCGGAGAAATGCAGCCGCATGACCGCGGAATCTAGACGGGGAGACCGAATGTCCGACACCATCGCGTTTCTGGGACTGGGCCGGATGGGTCGTCCAATGGCCGCCAATCTCGCCGCCGCTGGATTCACCGTCCGCACCTGGAACCGGAGCCGCCGTGCCGATCAGGGCATCGCGGGCACGGTCCGCGCCGATTCCATAGCCGAAGCCGCATCGGGCGCGGGGTTCGCCATCACGATGCTGGCAGATGATCGCGCGCTGAAGGAGGTTACGCTGGGCGCCGATGGGCTGCTCAGCGCGCTGGCGCCTGGCGCAGTTCACATCTCGATGAGCACGATTTCTCCCGCCCTGGCCGATCGCCTGGCGCGCGAGCATATCGCCGCCGGGCGCGACTTCATCGCGGCACCGGTCTTTGGCCGGCCCGACGCGGCGGCGGCGCGGCGCCTCTGGATCGTGCCCGGCGGCGAGGCCGATCTGCTGGCCCGCGCCGAGCCGATCTTCGCCGCGCTGGGGCAGGGAACATGGCCCACGGCCACGGCCCATGGCGCAGCACTCACCAAGCTGATCGGCAACTTTCTGCTGGCCGCTACGGTCGAGGCATTGGCCGAGGCCTTTGCGCTGGCTGAGCGCGGCGGGCTCGACCCGAGGAAGCTGCAGCAGATGCTGGCCGGCACGCTGTTCGGGTCACCCGCCGTAAAAGGCTATGGCCCCCGGATTGCCACCACCGAATTTCAGCCGGCCGGGTTTGCCCTCCGCCTCGCGCTCAAGGACGTCACCCTGGCACTCGGCGCCGCCGAATCACTCGGCGTCGCACTCCCGTTTGCCGAAGTCGCCCGCGACCACCTGGCGGCCGCCGATCGCGAAGGGCGCGGCGACTGGGATTGGGCCGGTGTGGGTTCGGTAGTCCGCGAGCGCGCCGGCCTTCCACCGGTGCGAGCCTGAGCGCGGCGGCGATGCGGATCGCACTCTTCTCCGAAGTGTACTGGCCGATGGTGAGCGGCGTCGGCGTCACATTGCTCCGGCTTACCGAAGCGCTGGAGGCGCGTGGTCACCAGGTCCGGGTGTATTCGCCGCGCTACGCACTCCCGGCCGGGCTGCCAGACCGGCCCGAGGTGCACCGTTCGGCCAGCTTGCCGCTGCCGCTGTACCCCGATGTGCAGTGGGCCTTTCCCCGCACCCGCGACCTGCTGGATGACGCCGCCGCGTTCGAGCCCGACCTGATCCATGTAGCCACCGAGTTCGCGCTGGGACTGAGCGGGCTCCGGATTGCCCGCGCGCTCGATCTCCCGGTGGTAGCCACCGCGCACACCGACTACGAGCGCTACGCCGGACGCTATGGCCTCGACTGGCTTCTCCGATCGGGGTGGCGCTATCTCCGCTGGTTCTACAGCCGGGCGGAGCGGGTGCTCTGTCCTTCGGAGATTTACGCCGCGCATCTTCGCTCCCGCGGGATTGCGCACGCCGGTGTCTGGAGCCGCGGGGTCGATCCCCGCGTCTTCCATCCGCGGTTTCGGAGCCTCGACTTCCGCCGCCGGGTGGGCGCCGGGCCCGACCAACTGATCGTTACCTACATCGGCCGGCTGGCGCGCGAAAAGAATCTGCTGCTGCTGCTCGATGCCTGGCAGACACTCGATCTGGCGGCCAGTGGTGCGCGGCTGGTGCTGGTGGGCGGCGGCCCGCTCGAGCCGGTACTGCGGCGAAAGCGGATCCCTGGCGTGCATCTGACCGGATTGCTGCAGGGCGCCGAGCTCTCGGCGGCGTACGCGTCGGCCGATCTCTTCGCCTTCCCTTCGACCACCGAGACGTTCGGCAATGTGGTGCTGGAGGCGATGG
>DASSTY010000161.1:0-3040 GCA_035707585.1 Gemmatimonadales bacterium | reverse complement strand
ATCACCATCCCCGAATCGTCCAGCGGCCCGCTCACACTGACGCGGCACTGATAATCATGCCCATGGCCCGGGGCATCGGCCAGCGCACCGAACGCGGCGCGGTTATCGGCCTCGGTCCATGCGGCGCGCCAGTACCGATGCAGCGCAAAAAAGCTGGCCGTGCGCGAGAGCGCGAACCGGGCCGCCACCAGCCGCTACCAGTGAAAGGTGTAGCCGATTCCCACCTGGAGCCAGAGGCTGCCGGTCCACTCGGTATCCTTGCCATTGGGAATCACGGCGTGGGGATTGTCCACCGTGCCGGGATCGAGCGGCGGCTCCTGCTGGAACGAAACCGGATACTTGAGCTTCCACCAGGCACCGCGCAGCTCACCGCGGAGCTGGAGATGGTTGGTCACGAAGGCGCGAAGGCCGAGCTGCGGGGTGATGTAGAGCTTGTTGCCGAAGTTGTATCCGCTGGTGTCGGCCGGCGTTTCGCTCGCGTGGGCCAGGCCGAACCCGACGCTGAACAGCGGAGCCAGCCGATGCCAGCTCTTTCTTCCTCCGAGATTGAAGAGGAGATCGGCTTCGGCGAGGGTGAGCGATTGATCCACCGGCCCGCTCACGCGATCGTCGACCCGGATGAACGGATTGACGATCTGCCGCTCCATGGTGCCGTGAGCGCCGGCGAAGCCGAGACCGAAGAGACTGCTCACCCGGATGTCGTAGCGTCCGCCGTACAGGGTGCCGTCGTGCGGCCCGATTCCGAACTTGCCGCCGCTGCCGCCCAGGTGCCCGTAGGTGAAATAGACCGTGTGTCCCGGCGGGATGTCGTGGTAGGGCGACGAGCCCGGGGGGTGTCCCACCTGCGCCAGTGCGGCAGAGGGCAGGAGAGCCGAGATCAACACGGCAGCGGACGAAACGAAGCGTCGCATGGGATCAGCTTTCGCGAAGGTCGCGGCCGGTCATCTCCGGCGAGGGATCGAGGCCCAGCAGCCGCAGAACGGTGGGGCCGACATCACAGAGAGCGCCCCCGCCGCGCAGCGTGGCGGTGTCGGCCCGGAGCGCCACGATCGGTACCGGGTTGGTGGTGTGCGCGGTGTGCACGCCGCCGGTATCGGGATCGATCATCAGCTCGCAGTTGCCGTGATCGGCGGTGATGAGCAGCGCCGCACCGGCGCGCTCGGCGCTCTCGAGCACCCGCGCCAGGCAGCGATCCACCGTTTCGACCGCGGTAATCACCGCCGGCAGCACTCCGGTGTGGCCCACCATGTCGGCATTGGCGAAATTGCAGAGGATGAAGTCATGGCTCCGGTTGTCGATGGCGCGGCAGAGCACGTCGGTGATTCCTGCAGCGCTCATCTCCGGCGCCAGATCGTACGTTGCCACCTGCTTCTGCGAGGGCACCAGACAGCGCTCTTCGCCGGGGTAGGGCGGTTCGAATCCGCCGTTGAAGAAGTAGGTGACGTGGGGATACTTCTCGGTTTCGGCGGTGCGAAGCTGGGTGAGTCCGGCATCGGCCACCACTTCGGCTACGATGCGCGCCATGCTGAACGGCGGAAACGCCTGGGGAATCGGGAAGGTCTGGTCGTACTGGGTCATGGTGACCGCTTCCAGCTCGGGGCGGTCGGATACATCGAACCCGGTAAAGCCGTCGATCATCAGCGCGGCAACGATCTGTCGCATCCGGTCGCTGCGGTAATTAAAGAAGAAGACGCCGTCGCCGCTCCGCATCGGCGCGATGGCCTGGCCATCGTGGTGCACCACCATCGGCTTGATGAATTCGTCGGTTTCGCCGCGTTCATAGGCGGCCTTGACGCCCGCCACCGGATCGGTAATGGCGAGCCCCACTCCGTTGACCAGTGCGTCGTAGGCGAGTTTGGTGCGATCCCAGCGTTTGTCGCGGTCCATCGCGTAGTAGCGGCCGGTGAGCGACGCGATGACACCCTTGGGCCCGGCGATTCGCTGGAGATCCGCCTGCAGCTGCGCCACCACACTGGCACCCAGGGTGGGCGCGGCGTCGCGGCCGTCGAGAAACCCCTGGATGGCGATTCGCTCCACGCCCAGCCGCACGCCCAGTTCGATGGCGGCCACCAGGTGGTGATCGATCGCATGAACGCCGCCGGGACCCAGCAGCCCCACCAGGTGCAGCGTGCCGCCGGTCTGGCGGAGCCGGTCTCCCAGCTGCACCAGCGGTGCCAGCGAAAAGAACTCGCCGCTTTCGATGCTCTGGCTGATCCGAACGAGATCCTGCGGCACCACCCGCCCGGCGCCGAGGTTGAGATGGCCGACTTCGCTGTTGCCCATCTGGCCGGCGGGCAGGCCCACCGCCAGCCCGCTCGCTTCCAGCAGCGTTCTGGGCGAAGACTCCCACAAATGGTGCCACACCGGAGTGCGGCCCAGCTCGATGGCGTTGCCGGCGCGCTCGGGCCGGTAGCCCCATCCGTCGAGTACGACGAGGACCACCGGGCGGCGACGGGATGCGTTTGACATGGCTCTCCGTCTGCTCTACAATGCCCGACTGTGACTTTCGCGCCGCAATCTAGCCCCTGCCATCGCCGGCTACCAGCCTTGATATTGGCGGCCGCGCTGCTGTTCGCCTCCTCTACCGCGCAGGCGCAGAGCGCCACGCGCACCGCCCGGCAAACCGATCTGATGGCCGATCCGGGCAATACGACGCTCGCGACCATCTCGTCGGGCACACCGCTGACGCGCACCGGCAAGGAGCAGGGTGGCTGGAGCGAGGTGCGGCTCGATGGATGGATCTTCAGCAGCTCGGTCAAGCCGAGCTCGCGCGACGGTAAGGATCTCGTGGTGTCGGCCGACAATGGCGAGAACCTCCGGGCCGAACCCAACGGTGACATTCTTGCGCGGGTTCGCACCGGCATGCTGCTCGACAAGCTTGCCAGCAAGGGAAGCTGGGTGCAGGTGCGGCGCACCGGCTGGGTGTCCACCGCGGCACTCGCCGCTCCACCTGCCGCCAAATCCAACCAGCCCGCCACACCTGCGAAGACCGCAGCCAAACCGGTTCAGCCGGCACCGGCAGCTGCTGCTCCAGCCGATT
>DASSTY010000160.1:0-4880 GCA_035707585.1 Gemmatimonadales bacterium | reverse complement strand
TCCCGGCCGGCTGGGACCCTCCGATGTTACGCTGGCCTGATTCCGGGGGTAAGGTCAGCAGGACTGCGTGGGGAGTGAGAATCCGGCGTATTTCTTCTATGGCAGTGGTAGGCTGGAGTGCTACTGGAGCGAGCGGCCGTTCAGGGGCTGGGTCCCTGACGGGATTGGCGGTGGGCAGGCCACCGGGTATCTGGATCGGCTCGAGCTGATGGGCTTTGCCCAACCATAGCGCTGGCGCAGCAATGCCCGGCCCGCGGCCTCCGCGCGCCGAGCAGTTAGTGGTGGAGGGTGGGCCATGAGGTGCTTCGCTATCATCGCGGCATTGACATGTCTGCTCGGTCCGAAGGCGCTGGCGCAGAAGCGCCTCGGGACCGAGCCCCTCGACAGCGGCACAGTGGTACGCCTAACCTGGTCCGATGCTCAACGGCAGGAGGCCATGCTGCTCAGGTCCTACCGACCGCCTGGTGATTCGTTGATCTACTGTTCCTACCCGGTCGCGGCATGCGGCGCCGATCCCGCGATCCGCAAAACGGTTTCAACTGAGGCGCTGCGGGCGCTCGAAGTGCGTACTGGGGATCGCGCGGGAACGGGGGCGGTGATCGGAGGTGTAATCGGCCTGGTCGTCGCCGTCGGCTTTGCGTTGCCGCTGTCCGAGTCGGCCAATGGAATGAAGCACGCGGCGGCTCGCAAGATTCTTGGAGTAGCGGGAGTCACCGCGTTGGGGGCGGCGATAGGCGCAATGGCTGGGTCTGGCTCGGAGCGCTGGGGGCCAGCGCCATAGGAGGCGAGCGCAATAATGCACCGCCTTGCGGCGTTCTGATGCGCACGGCAGGACGGTGCGGCGCCAAGTTGCGTCATGCTCGCCCGCATCCGCTCCGCCGCCGTGCTCGGCGTCGACGCCTATCTGGTAGATGTCGAGGTAGACATCAGCAACGGCCTCCCCTCGTTCTCCACCGTGGGTCTGCCACAGGGCGCGGTCAAGGAGGGCAGGGAACGCGTTGCCGCGGCGCTGAGCAACGCAGGCTACAACTTTCCGCTCAAGCGGATCACAGTAAATCTCGCGCCGGCAGATCGCCCCAAGGCAGGCTCCGCCTTCGACCTGCCCATCGCACTCGGCATTCTGGTCGCGTCGGGGCAGCTGGACGGCGATGCACTCGAGGGCCAGATCGTAATCGGCGAGGTGGGTCTCGAGGGAGATCTCCGCCCGGTGCGCGGGGCGCTGTCCATCGCGCTCGCGGCCCGTGAGGCCGGTTGCCGCGGCGTGCTCCTGCCCCGCGCCAACCTCGGTGAAGCCGCGGTGGTCGAAGGCATCGCGGTTCGTGGCGCCGGCACCCTCGGAGAAATCTGCGCGCATCTGGTGGGCCAGCCGGAAATTGCGCCGGCGCATATCGATCTCGATCGCCTGATGGCCGAGCGCAGCACCGACACCGTGGACTTTGCCGACGTACGGAGCCAGGGCGCCGCCAAGCGGGCGCTGGAGGTCGCTGCCGCGGGCGGACACAACATTCTGTTGATCGGGCCGCCCGGTGCCGGCAAGACGATGCTGGCGCGCCGGCTTCCCACCATTCTGCCGGGGCTCAGTCTGGCCGAAGCGCTGGAAACCACCAAGATCCACAGCGTGGCAGGGCTGCTGTCGCCGGGGCAGGCGCTCTGTGCGGTTCGTCCATTCCGCGCGCCGCACCACACCATCAGCGACGCCGGCCTGATCGGCGGTGGCTCCTATCCGCGCCCCGGCGAAGTCAGTCTGGCGCACGGTGGCGTGCTCTTTCTCGATGAACTCGCGGAATTCCGGAAGAACGTGCTGGAAGTAATGCGCCAACCGATGGAAGATGGCGTCGTCACGCTGAGCCGTGCCGCCACCAGTCTCACCTATCCCGCGCGGTTCATGCTGGCGGCGGCCATGAATCCGTGTCCCTGCGGCTACTCCGGCGATCCGCAGCACGAGTGCCGCTGCACGCCGGACGCGGTGTCTCGTTATCTGGCTCGCATTTCCGGCCCGCTGCTCGATCGCATCGACATCCATCTGCTGGTACCGGCGGTTCCGTATCGCGATCTGGCCGACGACCAGCCGGCCGAGTCCAGCGCCGTGGTGCGGGCGCGGGTAGAAGCCGCCCGTCTGCGCCAGCGGCAACGCTTCCACGACCAGCCCGGCATCTACGCCAATGCCCACATGGGCGCGCGCGATCTCCGCCGTTACTGCCGTACGTCAGACCAGGTGGAGCAGCTTCTCCGGCGAGCGATTACCCGGCTGGGTCTCTCCGCGCGGGCGTATCATCGGGTGCTCAAGATCGCGCGCACTATCGCCGATCTGGCGGGCGCCGACGAACTCTCCCCCGCGCACGTGGCCGAAGCGATTCAGTACCGTACGCTGGATCGGCCCAAGGGGGTGCTGGCGGCGTAGCCTACTGCGGCGCGTGCGGTGCGATGCCGGTTCAGGAGTTGGGACGCTCGTGTGCGGCGCGGCGCAGCCGGTCCTGTACCGCGATCCACTGCTCGCTGTCGGGAACCTTCTCGACCAGGATGAGGCGGCACCCGGCATCGTCCAGCGAATGCAGTGCGGCGTACAACTGGCGCGCGTAGCCGGCCGGATCGGTCGGCATCCGGATCACATGATCGGCGCCCACCGCCAGCGGATGGAGCAGCAGCGCGCCGGTATCGCTGGCCGCGGCCGGGCTGTTCTCCGCCGCCGACTGCGCCAGCGCCGCCGGGTCGAGCACCCGCAACTCGGCCTTGGGCGCGTAGTGGCGTTCCACCATCCCCGGTGAGTGCCGGGGCGCGGCGCCCACCGGTTCGCCGCCGCGCACTACCGGCCGCCCGATCACTTCCGACAACTGATGCGCCGACAGGACGCCCGGGCGCAGCAGCTGGGGAACGGCGCCGGTGAGGTCCACCACCGTCGATTCGATCCCGACCATCGTGGGGCCGCCGTCGAGCAGCACGTCCACCCGGTCGCCCAGACTTTTCATCACGTGCGTCGCGGTAGTCGGGGAGAGCTCGGTGAAACGGTTGGCACTGGGTGCCGCGATCGGCACGCCCGCCGCGGTGATCAGCGCCAGCGCAACCGGGTGGGCCGGCACTCTGATTCCAACGGCGGGAAGTCCCGCCGTCAGGAGATCGGGCACATGCGGCTTCTTGGGGAGCACCAGGGTGAGCGGGCCGGGCCAGAATGCCGCCGCCAGCTGCTCTGCCTCCGGCGGCCACTCGGAGGCGAGTTCCCGCGCGCCGGCAATCCCGCTCAGATGCGCAATCAGTGGATTGAACGCCGGCCGGTCCTTGGCCCGGAAGATCCGCTCCACCGCCCGGGGGTCGAGTGCATGCGCGCCGAGTCCGTACACTGTCTCGGTAGGGAAGGCGACCAGCCCACCGGCCCGGAGCACCTCCGCCGCCTGGGCGATCAGCCGGGGTTCGGGCGATTCAGGGTCGACTCTCAGCACCTGCACTCTGTTCAATCCTCCGGCCCGACTTTGCCGCGGCCGCGCTTGAGATCTCCGCGGCGGCGCTTGGATTCGAGCCGCCGTTCACGGGAGGCCGCGGTTGGCCGGGTGGCCCGGCGCCGCTTGGGTACCACCAACGCCGCCGCCAGCAGCTCTACAAAGCGCGCGGTGGCATCGTCACGGTTGCGTGTCTGACTCCGGCTGCTGCTTGCCACGACCCGAAGCCGACCCTGGCTGTCGAGCCGGGAGCCGAGCCGTTGGATTACGCGCTGGCGCTGCGCCGGTGTGAGACTGGGCGAGGCAGCGGCATCCCACCAGAGTTCTACTCGGGTCGAGGACGTGTTCACATGCTGTCCACCCGGTCCGCCGCTGCGGGATGCCTGGAACGTCAGCTCGCGGCGGGGGATCCGGACTCGTGCATTGATGACGAGTTCATCACCAGGGTCGGCCATTCCGAATTGTATCGCTGCGATTACGTTACAGCCATGGCGGATATTGCGGCGTTGACGGCCCACCTGGCCGGGCTCGGCCGGGCGTTGCTGGGCTATTCCGGCGGAGTCGATTCAGGTTTGCTGGCAGTGGCTGGTCGCCAGGCACTCGGTCCCGATCGGTTCCTTGCGGTCATCGGCCGGAGCGCATCGTACCCTGCGGTGCAGTACCGGGCTGCTATTGATTTGGCCAAGCAGTTCGATGTGCCGCTGCTGGAGCTCACCACTCACGAACTGGACGATCCCCGCTACAGCGCCAACTTGCCGAGCCGGTGCTACTTCTGCAAATCGGAGTTGTGGACCCAGCTGGGTACGGTGGCTGCGGAACGCGGATTCGATGTCATTCTCGACGGCACCAACGCCGATGATCTGACCGGCCATCGTCCCGGTCACCGCGCGGCCACCGAACGGCAGATTCGTTCGCCGCTGCTCGAACTCGGCTGGGGCAAGGATCAGGTGAGAGCCGCCGCGCACGAGCTTGGGCTCCCCAACTGGAACGCGCCCGGCTCACCCTGTCTGGCCAGCCGCCTTCGATACGGGCTCAGCGTTACCCCCGAGCGGCTCCGCCAGGTGGAGCTGGCCGAGGAATTTCTCCGCGGGAAGGGGATCAGCGGCGATCTCCGAGTGCGCCACCTCGATCGGCTGGCCCGGATCGAAGCGGTCCCGTCCGAGTTTTCCAAAATCGAAGCGATCTGGGACCAGATCCAGGCGCGCTTCGGCGAAATCGGATTTGCCGAGGTGTCGCTGGACCCGAAGGGTTATCGCCGCGGCGCGCTGCTCGACCTTGAGAGAGCTGTCGGCGGCTGATGCGGCTCTTCGCGGCGCTGCCGATGCCTGCGGCGGTACGCAGCGCGCTCGCTGAGCGGATGGCCGATCTCAAACAAAACGACTGGCCGGTGCGATGGGTTCGGTCCGATCGTCTGCATCTCACCCTCAAGTTCTACGGTGAGACTCCGGT
>DASSTY010000159.1:0-4342 GCA_035707585.1 Gemmatimonadales bacterium | reverse complement strand
GATTCCTGGCATACGACTGCAGCGTGGCCGGAGTGGGCGGCGCGTAGAACGTGGAGTCGATTCCCACAGTGCGGAAAAGTGGAAATCTGGCGTACTCCTCCAACATCGCCGCTGCGGCGCCGCGCGCCGGATACTCGCGGTGATACACCAGCCCGCGCCAGCCGGGATAGGTCCACGACGAGGTGCCGAATCGGATCAGCGGCGGAATCGCAGCGCCAAGTTCCTCCACGGCGCGCTGCTCCGCCGATGTGGGCGCGTCGGGATCGTCGAACAGCCATCCGGTCATCGGTCGCTCCGCCTCGGCATCAGCGAACGAAGCACCGGACCTCCGGGTGAACGCAAGGGCAGGGGACGACTCGTGAGGGCGCTCACGGTGCCGCGATGTGGGGCCGGTCTAGTCTGATCGAGGAGGGAACGATGATCCGGATCGGACCGGCGGGATGGCACTACCAGGATTGGCGGGGCGTGGTGTATCCCGACCCGTCACCATCCGGCTTCAATCCGATCGGCTGGCTCGCCGACTACTTCGACACCATCGAAATCAACAGCTCATTCTACGGCCCGCCCACGCCGGCCACCGCCCGCAAATGGGTGGCGCAGGCGGGGGACCACGAGCAGTTTCGCTTTAGCGCCAAGCTCTGGCGCCGCTTCACTCACGAGCGCAAGGAAGCGTTTACCCGCGACGAGGTGAAGCTGGTACGACAGGGATTCGATCCACTTTATCGTGCCGGACGGCTCGGTGCGGTGCTGCTGCAATTCCCTTGGTCGTTCAAGCGGGACGAGATCGCGCTGCAGTGGCTGGATGATGTGATTGCCGCATTCCGGCGGTATCCGCTGGTGCTGGAGGTGCGGCACGCGTCGTGGAACACGCCCGAGTTCTATCGCGAGTTGAGCGAGCAGGGAATCGGTTTCGTCAACATCGATCAGCCGCTGTTCAGCCGAAGCATCCGGCCAAGCGCAGTCGTCACTTCGCCGATCGGATACATCCGGGTGCACGGCCGCAATTACCAGGACTGGTTTCGCAAAGGCGCCGGCGTTTACGCTCGCTACGATTATCTCTATTCGGCCGAGGAGCTCAAACCGTGGGCTCAGCGGGCTCGGCAGGTCGACAAGGCCACCGCCGAAACGTTCGTGGTGACCAACAATCACGCCCGCGGCAAGTCGGTAGTGAACGGGCTGATGCTGGAGGCGATGCTGAAGAAGCGGAAAGTGCCGGCGCCGCCAGAGGTGGTGGCAGAATACGGAGAGGAGCTCAAGGGGTTGGTGCGCGCTTGCCCTCCCGGGGAGTTCGCGATAATTTGATTTTCGGTTTTTGTTCGGTATCTCCACCTCTGCCGGTCGCCCCATGTCCCGCGCTGCCGCCGCTCGCCAGCTCCTCGCCTCCCGCTTTCCCGACGCCCTGCCGCAGGCCCAGCAGAGCTGGAGCGCGGTGCCCACCGGGGTGGCGGAGCTGGACCGGCTCTTTCCAGCCGGCGGCTTTCCCCGCGGCCGGCTGGCCACCTGGACCCCGGGGCTTGGTGCCGCGGCGCTGCTTCGGGTGGCGGCGGTCCAGGCGGTACGGTCGGGGGAGCGCTCGGTCTGGGTCGACGCCGACCGGAGTGTAATCGGTGATGGGTGGCCGGCGGGTCCGCTGCTGCTTCGCCCGCCTGACCGGGCCGGGGCGCTCCGGGCCACCGCCGAGCTGGCCCGGTCGGGGGGATTCGCGCTGATCGTGCTGGATGGAGCGACCGCCGAGCAAACCGATCTGGTGCGGCTTTCCCGAGCGGCGCACGAGGGCGGCACCGCGCTGGTGCTGCTCAACCGGGCTACGGCGCTTTCCGCGCTCCGGGTTCACTCCCGGCCGGTGCTGTCCGATTACGCCTGGCGTCCCAGCCGGGTGGGTGATGCCGCCGATCTCGAAACGGTGCGGGTGCGGGTCGAGGCCCGCGCCTCGGGGTGGCTGGCCCACACCGTTCTCTCGCTTCCGCTCTGGCACGATGACCTACGTCTGTCTCTCGATCCCGCCCTCCCCGACCGCCGCGGCGCCGGCCGCTGAACTGGCCCCGCGGCTCCTCGAGCTGGTGCCGCGGGTCCGGGTGGGCGAGGCGGGCGCGCTGCTCTGGGCCGATGCCCGCGGTCTGCCGGCGCGCCCGGCGGCGGAGGAGATTCTGGCGCGCGCCCGCGAAGCCGGCCATAAGGAGGCGCGGGTTGCCCTGGCCGATGTGCCGATCGCGGCCGAAGCGGCGGCCCGCTACGGTGTGCCCCAAACCACCATTGCGCTGATCGAAATTCCCGCCGGCGGCAGCCGCGATTTTCTGGCGGGGCTGCCTCTGATCGTGCTGCGGCCGGAGCCTTCGCTCCATCATCTGCTCGACGGCGCCGGCCTGGAGCTTTGCGGTGAACTGTCCGGACTCGATCTGGCGGCGGTGGAGATCCGGTTCGGCGCCGAAGGGGTGGCACTCTGGCGACTGGCGCGGGCCGATGATCGCCGCCGCGTCTTTCTGCCAGTGCCACCGCCGCTTCCCACCGCTTCGCTGGAGTGGACCGACTATACTCTGCGCGATCCTTCCCAGCTGCTCTTCATCGTGAACCGTCTGGCCGGCAACGTCTGCGCGTCACTTCGCACCCGCGGCGAAGGGGCTCGCGCATTGGTGCTGATGCTCGAGCTGGCCGATGGCACCGTGGTCGAGCGGCGGCTTCGTCCCACTCGCCCCAACGCCAACCCGCGCACCTGGACCCGGCTGCTGCAGCGCGATCTCGACCGCGTTCGCCTCAGCGATGCGATCACCGCCGTGCGGCTCGGCGTCGAAGCGGTGGCGCCGAGCCAGGCGGTGCAGGGCGACCTGCTGGATCGTGGGTTCGGCACTGCGCAGTCGGCGGAGGAAGCGCTGGCCCGCGCAGCCGACGATGGCGTACCGGTAGTGGCGCCCGAGGTTTCTCGACATCCTCTGCTGCGCCGCCGCACCCGCTGGCTGGAGCAGCCGCCGTCGCTGGTCTGGGCTCGTCCCCAGATTCTTCCCGACGACACTCTGCCGCAGCTCGCGCTTCATCTGCGGCATCAGCCGGAATCCATCGAAGTGGAAACGACAGACCGGCGCGGCTATCAGGTGCCGCGGTGTTATCGCGGGCGCGACGGCCGGCACGAACTGGTTTCGGCTTCGGGGCCCGACTGCCTCTCGGGCGGGCAGTGGGAAGACGCGCCGTATGCCTGGGAGATGTATTGCTGCGTACGCCGCGACGGCGAAATCGTCCTGCTGGCGCGCGACGCCTTGCGGCAGCAGTGGGAGCTGGCCGGTGAGTGGCGATGAATTCATCGAGCTTCGGGCCCGCAGCGCGTTCTCCTTTGGCGACGGAAGCTGCACCCCCGAAGCACTGGCCCGGCGCGCCGCCGAACTGGGCTACTCCGCGATTGGCCTGACCGACGCCGCCGATCTGGGCGGCGTTGTGCGCTTCGTGCTGGAAGCGCGGCGGCAGAACCTTCGGCCCATTATCGGCAGCGAGCTGATGGTAGGCGGACACCGCGCCGGTTTTCTGGTGACCAGCGAGACGGGATACCGCAATCTGGCGGCGCTGGTAACACTGGCGCGCTCGGGCGATCTGGCGCGGTGGAGTGGCAATGGGAATTCGCCGCGCCGGGGGCATCCCGGCGTGAGCTGGGCCGATGCAGCAGAACGAAGCACCGGACTGATTGCGCTGATCGGACGCGATGCCGCGGCGCAGCATCTTGAGCAGTGGCGCGAGGTCTTTGGCGACCGGGTGGCCATCGAAGTCGAGTGGCACCGGGCGGGCCGGCACGAAGCGGCGTTGACCGACGCGCTGGTGAACCTGTCAAGGCGGAGCGGTGTGCCCTGGGTAGTGACGAGAGCGCCGCGCTATCTCGATCAGGGCGGCCGGCTGGTGCACGAGATGCTCACTGCACTCAGGGCCGGCCGCACCCTGGACCAGGCGGCGCGCGATGGCGTGCTGCTGCCCAACGGATCCTGGCGACTGGCCGGTCCCGGCGAACTGGTGCGCGAGTGGCGCGGCGGTTCGGAGGGCCTCGCCGCATCGCTCGACATTGCTGCTCGCTGCAACTTCGATCTGCGATGGATGCGGCCGCCGCTGCCGCGCTTTGCTGTTCCGGCGGGATATGACGATGCGTCCTGGCTGCGGGCCTGTGTCGAAAGCGGCGCGCGCGAACGCTGGGGCGATCCCACTCCGGCCCAGCGACGGCAACTGGAACACGAACTCGGTGTCATCATCCGGCTCGGCTTTGCCGGATTCTTTCTGGTGATGTGGGATGCGGTGCGGCACGCGCGCACCCTGGGCATCCTCTGTCAGGGACGGGGCAGCGCCGCCAATTCCGCCGTGGCCTATTGTCTGG
>DASSTY010000158.1:0-4759 GCA_035707585.1 Gemmatimonadales bacterium | reverse complement strand
ACACTGGAAGAACTGGAGATTCGGGGACACATGGGATTGGCGGGAATGCGCGAACGGCTGGCCGCGCTGGGTGGTACGCTGATGATCGAGCCGGGCTGCAACGGCGGAGTCTGCCTTCGGGTTCAACTGCCGGTTCGCGCGGGGGCCGCTGCGTGAGCAATTCGCCGATCCGAGTCCTCGTCGCCGACGACCACACGATGGTGCGCGAAGGGATTCGCCACCTGCTGGAACAGGAGCCGGGCTTCGAGGTAGTGGCCGACGTGGCCTCGGGCGAGCTGGCGGTGGAACAGGCGGCGGAGCTGCGGCCCGACGTGGTGCTGCTCGACATCTCGATGCCGGGCAAGGGCGGGCTCGCCGCGGCCAACGAATTGCGGCAGGTTGCGCCTGAAGCGCGGATTCTCATTCTCAGCATGCACGACAACGCCGAGTATGTGCTGGAAGCGGTGCGCGCCGGCGCACATGGGTACCTGCTCAAGGACAGCGCCGGCACCGAACTGCGCCGGGCGATTCGGTCGGTGCACGATGGCGAGGCCTTTTTCAGTCCGCCGATTGCGAGCCAGCTCAGCGCCGCGGTACGCGGCGAGCTCGACCGTGAGCAGCGCTCCAGCGCCCTGGAACGCCTCACCGCCCGGGAGCGCGACGTCCTGCTCGGCATCGCCCGCGGGCAGACCAACAAGGCCATCGCCGCCGAACTCGGCATCAGCCACCGGACCGTCGAGAGCCACCGTGAGAGTCTCATGCGCAAACTGCGGATCAACACCGTCGCCGGCCTCACCCGCTTTGCGCTGGAGAGCCATCTGATGGACCGAGACTAGGGCCGGCATCTCTACCCTCCGCGCCCTCCGCGGCTCCGCGTGGAATCCCTGGCCGAGTATTGCGATGCTTGGACATGCCTCACCCGGAGAACACGGAGGACACGGAGGGGTGCTTGACACGGAGTCCACAAAACAAAAAACAAAAAACAAAACAATGATGTTGTGGGCGGCGCAGGGAGGTCAGAATTGTCGCAGGAGCCCTCCGTGTTCTCCGGGTTCTCCGGGTGAGCCACATGTTCAGGGGCCTCGATCTCTCTCCGCGCCCTCCGCGGCTCCGCGTGGAATAACTCCGTGCCCGACTACCCGATCCTGGCGGATTCCGACAGATTGCGGTCGTGACCGACAAATCCAACTCGCCGCGTACCGGCATCGTGATGCTCAACCTGGGTGGCCCTGCTACGCTCGATGCGGTTGAGCCCTTCCTGCTGGAACTCTTTTCCGATCGTGAGATCATCCAGCTCCCGTTTCAATCGTGGCTGGGGCCGTTCATCGCCCGAAAGCGCACGCCCAAGGTGCAGGGGCTCTATCGCGCCATCGGCGGCGGCTCGCCGATCCTCAAGTGGACCGAGGCGCAGGGCCGCGGCATGGTCGAGCGGCTCGACCGGCTCTCCCCGGCGACGGCACCGCACCAGTTCTACGTCGCGTTCCGCTACGCGTCGCCCAAGAGTGCCGATGCGCTCACCGCCATGCAGCGCGATGGCATCGAACGCGCCGTGGCGTTTACCCAGTATCCCCAGTATTCGCAGAGCACCACCGGGTCCAGTCTCAACGAGCTCTGGCGCGCGGCGGAGCGGCTGAAGTTGCGCGACGCCTTCCAGTGGTCCATCATCGATCGCTGGCCGGTCGCCCCGGGCTTCCTCGATGCGATGGCCTCCACCGTACGTGATGGGCTGGAGCGCTTCCCCGAATCGGAGCGCGATCAGGTACTGATCCTCTTCAGCGCGCACTCGCTGCCGATGCGGGTGATCAATGCGGGCGACCCCTACCCCGACGAAATCCGCGCCACGATGCGCGGCGTCATGGAGCGGGTGGGTCCTTCGCATCCCCACCAACTGGCGTTTCAATCGGAAGTTGGTCCGGTCAAATGGCTGGGGCCGAGCACCGAGAAGACGATCCGCGAGCTGGGGCGGCAGGGCGTGAAGAATCTTCTGGTGGTGCCGATCGCATTCACCAGCGATCACATTGAGACGCTATCGGAGCTGGATCTGGAGTACGGCGAAGTCGCCCGGCACGTCGGAATCACCAACTACGTCCGCGCACCGGCGCTGAATGACCGGGAGATTTTTCTGGATGCGTTGGCGGAGATAGTGGGGGAGGTGCTGGCGGGATGACGGGAAGACGGGAGGACGGGAGGACGGGAGGAAATCGGCTGCGGCAAATCAAACGGTCGGTGGGTCGAGCAGACTTCCCGTCTTCCCGTCTTCCCGTCTGTCCGTCTTCCTCACCGCCCGGCTCGCCCGATACAGCACCCTCTTCACCAGCCGTTCGGCCATTTCGCGGACGGCGGCTTCTTCGGCAGCGCTGAGCCCCGGCATGCGGGCCAGCGCGCGTTCGGCCTCTTCGGCCGCCAGCAGCGCGGCGTTGCGATGCAGCTCTGCCAGCTTCGGCGCGGCGGCGCGGCCTCGCATCACCTCATCGAACCGGACCAGCTCTTGCTCCACGATCGCCTGGGCCTGCGCCAGCGTTTCGGCGGCCATCGGTGTCTGGGTCGCCGCACCGTTGACGGGGCAGAACCGCTCCTGAAGTCCATCCAGGTCCAGCAGGGTGAGCCCCGCCAGGTCCTGCGCGGCCGGGTCGATGTTCCGGGGCACGGCCAGATCGAGCAGAATCAGGTCGCGGTCGTTTCGGAGAGCAGCGGCGCCTGCCAGATCTTCCCGCGAGATCACCGGACTGTGGGCGGCGGTCGCCGCGATTACCAGATCGCTCTCCGGGATGGCGCGGGCGCGGTCATCCCACTGCCGCACGTCGGTAACGCCCCATCGTTCGGCGAGCCGGCGGGCACGCTGCAGGTTGCGATTGATCAGAATGATCCTGCCGACCGGCCCCTCGCGCAGCGCGTGCAGCACTCCCGCGGCCGCCTCTCCGGCACCGAGGATCAGCACCGTCCGACCGTCCAGGGAACCGCCGGAGTGAGCACGAGCGAATCGCACCGCGGCTCCGCTCACCGACTCGGGATGGCGGCCGAGCGGTGTTTCCCGCCGAACCCGGCGGCCGGCCTTGATTGCGGCGGTGAACGCCCCCTCAAACGGACGCGGCAGCGCCGCGGCCGAGCGCGACACCGCCAATGCACGGCGGACCTGCTGGAGAATCTCGGCTTCGCCCACGATCTGGGAATCGAGCCCGGCGGCTACCTGGAAGAGATGCCGGATTGCGGCTTCTCCCTGGAGACGAAAAACGGCGCCGGCGAGATGTTCCCCGCCACGCGCCGCCAGGGTGCGAAACCACTGCTCATGGTCGGCATCGCCGTACCAGTACACTTCGCAGCGGTTACAGGTGGCCAGCACCACCGCCGGCCCACCCTCGCTGCTGCCGCGGGCCAGCAGGGCAGCTGTTTCGCCGGGCCTGAGAGCGAGGCGCTCGCGCACACCGACACCGGCCGTCCGGTGACTTACCCCGATCAGGTGAAACGGAAGAGTCTGCAGCACGCCCAAGGGTAGGAGGGCGTTGATCCGGCGACAATCCGCGCGAGCCCGGATGCGAGATCCGTAGTTCTACGGAGAGCGACTCGAATATTGGCGTCCGACGACCGGTTCGGGCATCTTACCAGCCAGACCTCATCCCTGGATAGCCGAATGACTCCTCGGGCGGTGCTCCTCCTGGCCGGCCTTGGCCTGCTCCCGTGCGCGCTGGCGGGGCAGCAGCCGAGTACCAACGACTCGTTTCCCCTCACGATCCCGAGCATCATGCGCGGTCCCGAAATCGTGGGCCGCGCGCCTGCCGGGGTGCGATGGTCGGCCGACGGGAAGTGGATCTACTTCGCCTGGGATCCACCCGGCACCGATTGGCGGGAGCCGCTGCATGATTATCGAATCCGGGCTCGGGCCGGCGCACAGCCGGAGCGCCTCACTCCCGCGGCGGCCGATTCGTCCGGTCCGTTCGCGGCACGGGGAGACGTTTCACCTGATGGCAAGCTCAAGGTCGTGGAGTATCACGACGATCTCTATCTGATCGACCTTCGTCACGATCGCGCGCAGCGAATCACTCGCAGCGCCGAGTCGGAATCGTCTCCCCACTTTTCGGCCGATGGGAAGAGCGTTCTTTACCGGCGCGACAGCGATGCGTGGGAACGAGAGCTGGCGACCGGGCTCGACCGCCAGCTCACCGCCTTCCATGCCGGCAAGGCGCCGCACGATTCCACCCCGCACGGCCAGCGCGGTTTCCTGGTGGCCCAGCAGAAGCAGCTCTTTCAGGTGATTCGCGATCAGGACAGACAGGACAGCGTTCGCAAAGCCCAGCGAGAGGATGACCTGGCCCGGCTGGGCGTTCAGCCGGCCTGGCTGGGCGGCGCCAGAGATGAACGAGTTGCCGGCCTTGCGATCGCGCCCGACGCACGCCACGTAATGATCACCGCGCGTACCCGCGCGAAAGGCAGCCGAGCCACCGAGGTGCCGGAATACGTGACGGAGAGCGGCTACACGTCTGCCGACTCCGGCCGCACCAAGGTGGGTGACGTACAAGGCCGTGCCCGGCTCGGCCTCTTCCGGGTGGGCGATGACTCGGTGCACTGGATCAACCCGCTCGAAGACGACAGCGGTCATCACGCGCGGATCGGTCTGCTCGGCTGGAACGACGCCGGCACGATGGCACTGGTGTCGGTGACCAGCCCCGACTTCAAGACCCATCTCATGGCGACGATCGATACCGCCGGCACGCTGCATCGGATCGAGCGGCTTCGCGACTCGGCGTGGGTGGGCGGCCCCTGCTTCGGATGCGGCGGATGGCTT
>DASSTY010000157.1:0-6155 GCA_035707585.1 Gemmatimonadales bacterium | reverse complement strand
GATCCACCTGGGTCAGCCGGGTGGAATCGATGTCGACCTTTACGTTGTGATCGGTTCGCACCATCGCACCGATGCTCAGTGTGGGACCGAAGTCCCGCCGCACCCCCAGCGTCGCACCGTAGCCGGCATACGAGAGTTCGGCGCGCTGCCGAGTGGCGATGAAAGCGGAATCGCTGAAGGCGGCCCGCGACTGCAGCCGATTGGTGCCGGTGAGCAGGGTGAACGATGCGCCGATCGACCAGGCACTTCCGCGGCGATGCCATGCTCCGCCGGCCTGGATCTGGCTGACGCCGCCGGTCGACGAGAAGGTGTCCGACAGAACGATCGGCGCCCCGCGCGGTGCGATCGTGTCCACCGTGGCAAGACTGAAATCGCGAGTGGTGTAACTGGAAAGCGCCAGGCCGAGCGAAAATGGCGTGTGCCCCACCGGCCCCGAAATCATCACATGGGGAAACCGGCTGTCGCGGCCAGTAGCCGTCCCCGCGGGATCGCGAGTTGACCGGAAGTTCTGCACTCCGGTGAATACCGCAGACAACGTGTCATAGCCACCCAGCGCGGCGGGATTGAGCGCCGAGAGCGGATCGAACATCGCCGTACCACCGCCGAGCGTGGAGGTGCGCACCGTGTACGGCGCCGCCGGGACGCCCAGACCCCGCACCGAAAAGATCGACGACTGCGCGGCGGCGGATGACACCACCGCCGTACTCAGGGCAACCAGCAATAGAGCGAGCCGTCGCACTTAGCGCCCCTGGAAGTTGAAGGGCAGAATGTACGTGATCCGAAGCCTCGGCTGGACGCTGCCCGTGATCGGCGGGCCTCCCGGCTCACTGCGGGTGCCGTAGAAGAGCGGCCGCATGAAACTCGAGCCCTCCGGCGACAGCGACACGAAGATCGCGGTTGGCAGCTTCGGGAACGATCGCCAGAGCCGCACCAGCGACCCCACGTCCATTTCGGCAGGCGTGCTCTGACCGGCGAAGATGGTGTCCAGCCCGGCCGTCACCGTCGCGGTCGAAACCAGCGGCGATTTGGCACCGAGGTCCGACAGCACCCCCTGAGCGCCCAGCACCGCCGGATCGTTGGGCAGCCCCGGAATCGGTCCGGTGGGTGTCAGCTCCAGCGTCGCCCGCAGCACGGTGGCAGAGTCGCGCAGAAAGGCCGGGAAATCGAACCGGATCAGCGCCCGCCGCGACGGGGATCCGCCGACCGCCAGGAACTCCGGATCGGGCAGCGTCGGTGCCGTTGGCGTTACCCAGGTGGCGAACAGCAGCGGCCGGCTGTCGATCCGGAGCTGAAGGGTGGTGTCGGGAATCTCGATGTGCAGATACGACACGAACTGCGCGGAGGTGGCATTGAACGGCGTTGCCAGCCGGACGCCAGTCGGCTGCGATGCCGACAGCCCCACCGCGAGCGCCATCGTTCCGACGTTCCGGATCCGATCCAGTTCGGCACCCCGGAACACGTAGCGGATGACGCCGGTGCTCGAGGTATCGGGTATCGGCACCGATGCGAGCACTCCCGCCGCAATCGCCTGATTCACTTCGTCCAGCGTAACGGTGCTGTCGGCCAGCGTATCGTTCATCAGGTACAACTGCAGCGCGGTGCCGTGCACGGTGCTGTCGCGGCCCAGCAGTGGAAGCAGGATCGCCGCCGAGTCTACCGTGTAGGCTCGGGCAGTGTCCTGGACAACGAGCGAATCGGGTCGGTTGGAGAACCGGAATACGGCACGGGCATCGGCGTCGGGCAGTCCGTTGGACACCAGCACCGCCGTCCCCCGCCCGCGCGCAACGTACCCCTCGGCGGGGCCGCCCTCGTTGGGGCCCGGGAAGGTGCTGTCGCGGCCGAACACCGGATAGATCACGGTATCGTAGACCGTGGTCTGTCCGCTGGGACAGAGCGTCGGACAGTCGGCCGGCGAGGTGAGTTGTTCCTGGCATCCCCACAGGATCGCCACGCCGATCAGCAGCAATGCCCAGCGCTTCATCGAATCTGATCTCCCGTCACGGCCGCAGGCAGCAGCTCGCTGAGCCGCCACGACCGGCTGCTCCTGGGGCCGATCGATTCCACGGCCAGATCGGGCGCAAATTCGGCGAGCACCTGCCGGCAGGCACCGCACGGCGCCACCGGCGGTTCAGCGTCGCTGGCGATGACGATCCGCCGGAATCGGGTAGCACCGGCCGATACCGCCGCGGCCACCGCCGCCCGCTCGGCGCAGTTGGTGAGCCCGTACGATGCATTCTCGATGTTGCACCCGGCGAATACCGTCCCGTCCTCCGCCTCCAGCGCAGCGCCCACCCGAAAATGCGAATAGGGTGCGTAGGCACGCTGCTGCACGGCGCGCGCCGCCTCGATCAGTCGATCAGTCACTCCACACCTCATCCAGAAACGATGCGCCCGCCGAGAGCGGCGCCGCACCGAGGAACTCCGCCACGGTCTGGCCGATGTCGGCGAAGGTGCGCCGGGTGCCCAGCGGCATGGGACGCACCCGCGGACCGTACACCAGCAGCGGCACCCGCTCGCGCGAGTGATCGGTAGACGGAGTCGTCGGGTCGTTGCCGTGATCCGCGGTAAAGATAACCAGATCGTCGCGGCGGACCGGCTGGAGCAGAGCCGGCAGCCGGGCGTCAAGCTGCTCCAGACCGCGGACGAACCCGGCGACATCGTTGCGGTGGCCCCACGATTGATCGAACTCGATCACGTTGACCAGGAGCAGGCCGCTCTCCATTTCCGCGAGCGCCCGCTCGATCAGCTGATAGGCTTCTTCGTTGGTGGGTGTGTGGGTGCTGCTGATGCCCCGCCCGGCAAAGAGATCGTCCACCTTGCCGACGCCCACCCGCGGGATTCCCCGCTCTTCCAACCGGTCGAGCAGTGTCGGCCCCACCGGCAGCAGACTGAAGTCCTTGCGCCCGCCGGTGCGGGTCCAGTGGCCGGGAGTTCCGACGAAAGGACGTGCGATCACCCGCGATACCGCATCGGGGCCCTGCAGCATCTCTCGCGCAATCGCGCAGGCAGCGTACAACTCCTCGAGCGGGGCGACCGCTTCGTGCGCCGCCACCTGGAAGACGCTGTCGGCAGAGGTATACACGATCCACTTGCCGGTGCGGAGATGCTCTTCCCCGAGCTGGTCGAGAATCGCGGTACCCGAGGCGGCGCGGTTTCCCAAAACTCCCCGCCCGGTGCGTGCGGTGAATTCAGCGAGCAGCGCGTCGGGAAAGCCGTCAGGGTACGTCGGGAACGGCCGCTCCAGCAGGAGTCCGCAGATCTCCCAGTGGCCGGTCGTGCTGTCCTTGCCCTGACTGGCCGGGAGACAATCTCCGGTGGCCGCGAGCGGGTGTTCCACCGGATCCACCCCTGCGATCGCTCCGCAGTTACCGAGCCCGAACGCCGTCAGATTGGGCAGCCGGAGCCCGCCAACGGCGCGCGCCACATTGCCGAGGGTGTTGCTGCCGGCGTCGCCGTAGCGCTCGGTATCGGGAGCCGGGCCGATTCCCATCCCGTCCAGGACGATGATCGCGGCTCGGCGCATCAGTGCTGGTTACCAGTCTCTACGAATCGGAACCGCAACCCGGTCAACGCCTGCTCCAGCAGTTGTTTCTCGTCGGGGTCGAGATGCCCCGCCGTCTTCTGCTCCAGCATGCCGAGCGTGTCGATCAGGGTCTGCGCCACCTGCCGGGCATCGGCGCCGCCGGCTTCGGCCGGAAGCTGGCCGTTGAGAGCGCTGTCGGCCTGGTGCGCCAGCCCCAGTACCAGCGAGGCAAAGTGCGGATTCATGCTCCTCCCCGATAGCGGCGGGGAACTCGCGACCCCAGCGCCGTAAGTAGTTCATACGAAATGGTGCCCGCCGCAGTGGCCTGGGCGTCGAGCGTCACCATTCCGCCGTAGACGGTCGCCACATCACCCAGTCGCACATCATGATCGGACACCTCGATCATCGTAAGATCCATGGTGACCCTCCCGATGATCGGCCGCAACCGGCCCCCCAGTTCCACCTGTCCCGAACCCGAGAGCGAGCGCAGCACGCCGTCGGCATAGCCGATGCCCAGCGTCGCTACGGTAGTCGGCGCGGCAGCCCGCCAGGTGCCGCCGTAGCTCACGGTGTCGCCGCGCTCGATTCGCCGCAACGCCACCACCGGCGCGCGCAATGCCGCAACCGGAGCCGGCGCCGCCTCGGAGACGGTCGCACCGCCGTACAGAAAGATGCCGGGGCGCACCAGGTCGCCGGCGAATCGCGATCCGGCCAGCGATGCCGCGCTGTTGGCGGCGTGCACCACTGGCGGCCTCGTCGACAGCTGTTCCACCACCGATTGGAACCGGTCCCACTGCTGAGCGGTGGTCGCCGCGTCGCAGTCGGAGGAATGAAAATGGGTAAAGATTCCCTCGAACCCCGGCGCGCTATGCAAACGCGGAATAACTTCGCGAAGCGACGCTTCGTCGTTCCAGCGGAACCCGCTCCGGCTCATTCCGGTGTCGATCTCGACATGAAACGGCGCCGCGGTTCGCTCGGTCCATGCGACCAGCGCCGCCGCATCGCCAATGACCGGCCGAGCACTCACCGCTTCCCACTCCGCCATGCCGGCCGGCTGCAACGGGGTGAAGACAATCAGGCGGCGATCGATTCCGGCGGCGCGCAGTTCGGCGGCTTCGCTGGTCGTCGCCACGCCGAAACCCCACGGGTCAACCTGCTCCAGTGCGCGGGCCACCGGCACCGCACCTAGTCCGTAGGCGTTAGCTTTGACCATCGGCAACAGCGGGCGGCCTGCGCGCGAGGCGATCGTCTGCGCGTTCGCGACGATGGCATCGAGGTCGATGTCCACCCACGCGCGGGCATGATCGGCAGGATAACGGGTGGTCACGGCGGCGGGAATCATATCGGCCGCGGGGGATAAATGCAAGACAATTCAGCGCTTGGACGCGCTCTGGCGATGGTGCGGGATCTCCGGCGCCGCTGTCCCTGGGACCGGGTGCAGACCCGCGACACTCTGCGCCCCTACCTGATCGAAGAGGTCCACGAGCTGGACCACGCGCTGGCCCGGAACATCCCGGCCGAAATCCGGGAAGAGTTGAGCGACTTTCTCCTGCACCTGGCCTGGCAGCTGGTCCTCGGCGAAGAGCTCGGCGAATTCACCGCCGACGAAATCGCCGCTGATCTGGAACAGAAGATGATGCGGCGCCATCCGCATCTCTTCGATCTGGGCCCGGCGGAGCCGTGGGAACGGCTCAAGAGCCGCGAGCGAACGCGCGGGACCCTGGAAGGCCTTCCACCCAATCTCCCCGACCTCCTGCTGGCGTTTCGGCTTCAGGAGCGCGCCGCTTCGGTCGGGTTCGACTGGCCCGATGCCGCGGGGCCCGCGGCAAAGGTGCGCGAAGAGCTCGCCGAAGTCGAAGCTGCGCTGCCCGGGCCAAGCCCGGAGCTGGATGAAGAAATCGGCGATCTCCTCTTCGCGGTGGTGAACCTGGCGCGGAAAGCCGGCGTGCAGCCGGGACCGGCACTCGACCGCGCCAATCAGAAATTCCGCGAGCGATTCACCGCGGTAGAGGAGCTGGCATCCGCCCGTGGCATCGACGTACACACCGCGGGGCTGGAATGTCTCGACCAATTGTGGGAGGAAGCAAAGCGCGCGTAGGGCGGGTCTGAGACCCGCCCCCACGATTCCTACGGATACAACCGATGGATCTGCCGCGGAAAGGCGATCGCTTCGCGAATATGCGGGATGCCGCAGAACCAGGCGACGGTGCGCTCGATTCCCATCCCGAACCCCGAATGCACGAACGTTCCGTACTTTCGGAGATCGAGATACCAGCCGTACGCTTCGGGGTCGAGTCCTTGCGCCTGGATCCGCGCCAGTAGCCGATCGTAGTCGTCCTCGCGCTGCGATCCGCCGATGATTTCGCCATACCCTTCGGGCGCCAGGCAATCGTTGTTGAGCACGGTGCGGGGGTCGTCAGGGTTCTCCTTCATGTAGAACGCCTTGACCTCCTTGGGATAGTTGTACACCATGACGGGCCGGTCGTACTGCCGCGCCAGCAGCGTCTCGTCGTCGCCGCCCAGATCCTGGCCCCAGGCGATGTCGGAGCCGAGCTGGTTCAGCTTGGTGATCGCGTCGGTGTAGCTGATCCGGGGAAACGGCGCGGTCACCTGCTCGAGCGGCGCGGTATCG
>DASSTY010000156.1:0-3777 GCA_035707585.1 Gemmatimonadales bacterium | reverse complement strand
TCGGCGCTGGCGCCTTCGGGGAGATCCACGCCGGGCAGCCGCTCGAACACCTGCTGCCGGGCGAAGTAGTCGTCGGTGTTGTCGGAAAAGCTGAGGGTCAGGTCGGACAGGCCGTAGAGCGAAATCGAGCGGCTTACCGTGAGGCCGGGAAGTCCGTTCATCTCGATTTCCAGCGGCACGGTAATGAGCCGCTCGACTTCTTCCGACGCATGGCCCGGCCACTGGGTGACGATCTCCACCATCGGCGGTGACAGATCGGGATACGCGTCTACCGGGAGCCGGTCGACTGCGCGGATGCCGCCGGCGATCAGCAGCACGGTCATGAGGCCAACCAGCAGCGGCTGATCGACCGCGCGCCCGACGATCCGGTTGATGAGCGAGGGCCGGTCCCCTTCGGGGCGGCTCACTGGTTCTCCGCGAACTGGAGGAACAGCCCACCGTTGGTGACGACTTTCTCATCCGGCTTGAGTCCGTCCCGAATGACGTACCGGTCGCTCACCCGCGAACCCAGCGCCACGGCGCGGCGGTCGAAGGTGCTGTCGCCCTGCTGGACGTAGACGAACGGCCGATTGTCGTCGTCGCGCAGCACCGCGGCCACCGGAACCAGAATGCCGTCCCGCTGCTCCCGGGAGCGGATCTCCACGTCCACGTACATGTCTTTCTTGAGCAGGCGGTCGCGGTTGGGCACCACGATCCGCACCGCGGTTGCCTTGGTGCCGGGGTCTACCAGTGCAGCGATGTAATCCACCCGCCCGGCGATTGGATTGGGCGCCGCCGCCGTCGTGATGAAGGCGCTGTCGCCCCGGGCGACATCGGCCAGATCGGTTTCGAACACATTGGCCATGACCCAGAGGCGCGAGAGGTCGGCGATGGTAAAGGCCGCGGTGCTTCCCGCCTCGAGCAGCTGACCTGGTGTGATCAGTTTCTCGACCAGCGTGCCGGCAATGGGAGCGCGAATGACGCTCTGGCCGGCCGGGACCGGACGCCCCGCGCGAATCGAATCGATGGTGGCGCGGTCGACGCCGAGCGCTTCCAGTTGCTGAAGCGCGGCGTCGCGGTCTGCCGCTGCGGCTACGGCGTCGGTCTGGGACTGTTCCAGCTCGCGCCGGGCCAGGGCGTCGTTGGCAAAGAGGGCGGAGTCGAGCGAGGCGATTCGCTGAGCGTTGCGCGCGGCAGCGTCGGCCTTGCGGTAGTCGGCCACGGCGGAGGCAAAGTCGGGCGACGAGACCAGCGCGAGCGGCTGGCCGCGCCGCACCTGCTCGCCGGGCTGCACCAGGATTCGGAGCACCGGCCCCGAAATCGGCGAGATCACCTGAGTGGATTGATCGGCGTCGAACGCGACGGTGCCGGTGGTGCGGACGATGGGATGATAGACGGTGGACTCGGCCGGCTGCACCGCGAGCCGCTTGAGCTGGGCGGCACTGATCGTGATCCCCGAGGGGGACGGGGCTGTGTGATTGGCGGGCGCGTCATCGCCCCCCGAGCAGGCGGCCACGACAGCCAATGAGACGAGAGCGGCGCGGCGCGCAGCATTACTGAGCATCGGGATCTCCCGGCAGACGAGCGGAGGAATCGAGCGGGGCGCCAACTGCGAGTTCCAGTTGGGCGACGGCATCGTTGACGGCGCCGAGTGCGTCGGCGTACTGACTCTGGGCATCGAGCAGGGTACGGCGGGCATCGAGCACTTCGAGCGTTGATGAACCGCCCAGCCCATAGCTCACCGAGGCGATCCGGTAGGCTTCGCGGGCTTCGGGAACCAGTTCGTCGCGCAGATAGACCGCTTGGCGCAGCGCGGTGGACGCGTCGGCGTGAGCGGTGCGCACCTCCTGCGCGATCTGGGCTGTCAGGTCGGAGGCAACCGCATTGAGTTCCTGACGATGGTGCTCGGCCTCGGCCACTTCGCCGTTGTGGTGCTGCCAGAAGAAGAGCGGGAATCCGATTCCCACTTCGGTAGACCAGGTGGTGGGAGCTCCGCCGCCGCCGATCCGGCCGAGGGTGAGATCGATGTCTGGCACCCAGTACTGCCTGGCCAGCGACACCGCCGAGTTGGCGCCGGCCCGCTGAGCGGCGAGGCTCCGGAGTTCGGGGCGAAGCCGCAGGGCCGCGACCTCCAGTGAATCGAGATCAGGGATCGCGGGCGGAACGGCCAGTGAGTCGGTGAGTTCCAGATCGGCGCCGAGTGGCCGGCCCATCAAACGGTTGAGGGATGCCCGCGCGTTGCTGATATCTCGTTCGGTGGCGATCAGATCGTTGGCCGCCTGGGCGAGCTCCACCCTGGCCTTGATGACGTCCAGTTTGGCGGCGGTGCCACCCTCAAAGCGGGCTTCGGTGCGCTTGAGAAACTCTTCGGCGAGCTGCTGGCCTTCGCGCAGGTCGCGGGCGTGCTGCTGCGCCACCAGCAATGCGTCGTACGCCTGGGCCGTTGCGGAGGCGAGCTGCTGCCGGAGCCCCTGATAGTCGAAGCGGCTCGATTCGACGTCGGCGCCGGCCACCCGGCCGCGGAGGACCAGGCGACTCGGGAAGGGAATCGTCATTCCCACGTCGAATTCGTTGCTGGTGCCGCCGCCGGGTCGGAACAGCCCCGCTTCGTCCGATACCGTGTAGGCAAGTCCCAGGTCGGGGAACGCGCGCGCCTCGGTGACTCGCGCCTTTGCCTGGGCGATCTGCTGCCGAGCCGCTTCCAGCTGGGGGTTTCGGCTGAGGGCACTGTCGATCGCTGCCTGGCGGCTCAGGGTCAGCGCGGCAGCGGTTGGCGCGACCCGTTGTGCGCTGAGCGCCGGCGCGGTGGCCAGGGCGCAGCCCAGGCCGACGGCCAGCGCCGTCAATGGGTGGTGCAAGGCGACCTCCGAAAGCGTTACGAGGCCCGCCGCGAGCAGCGGAAGCCGTAACGAGTCTGGTTCAGATTGTCCGAATGGGTGTTACGAAATCGGGCGGGGCGGTGCGCGTGAGCGCGGGAGGTCGAGTGACTTCTGGTCGCGGACTGCCGGTGCGATTGGTGCGGCTGCAACCGTGAGCGAATGCCCCACGATCGCGAGGCGGGTGAACGGCGGAACCGTTACTTCGCTCAGGAGACTGGTGAGCGCCAGGGTGCACTGTTCGGCGTGGCAGTTGGTGGTCTGCGCTTCGATGTGCACCGGCGGTGGCATCTGCCCCGCCCGCGCCCAGTGGTAGAGCACCACATCGAGCGAAGGCAAGCCGCCCCCGCTCCCCATGAGAATGAGGAGAAGGCAAAGCGCCTTGAGGCGGGTGGCGAGCGGTCGGGGCATGGAAGGGGAAATATAGTGGGGGACAGACGGACAGGGGGACAGACGGACAGGCGGACGGACAGGCGGACGGGACGGCGGGAGGACGGGACGGCGGGAGTGGCGCGGTGCAGGGGCCTGTGGCGCGGGCCGGTATCGATGTCATCCTCAGCGCATGGTTGTCATCCTGAGCGCCGCCAAGGATCTTGCCGGCCGTACTGGTAAGCCGCTACGCGCCTGCGTGGCCCACCCGACCATCGACGTCATCCCGAGCGAGCGCAGCGAGTCGAGGGATCTGGCCCGCGGTGCTCGTGGCTCGCAGCGGCGGTCGCGGCGTCAGCCGGCGAGATCCTTCGCTGCGCTCAGGATGACGACGGCGTGCCCAGGGTGACATCGATGCTGCCCCACGCTCCTGTCATCCCGTCATCCCGTCATCCCGTCACCCCGTCACCCCGTCTGCCCGTCACCCCGTCTGCCCGTCATCCCGTCTGCCCGTCATCCCGTCTGCCTGCCATCGTAGCCATAAAACGCGCGC
>DASSTY010000155.1:0-21634 GCA_035707585.1 Gemmatimonadales bacterium | reverse complement strand
CACGGCACTCCCAAGGCGTTCGATCCGCTGGAGCCGGTCCGGCTGGCCAAGGCGGTTGCCGAGATGGGGCTGAAGCACGTCGTGATCACCTCGGTCGATCGCGATGACCTTCCCAACGGCGGGGCCGAGGGTTTTGCCGGCTGCATCCGCGAGATTCACCAGCGCTGCCCCGGTACCACGGTCGAAGTTCTCATCCCTGATTTCAAAGGCTCCGAGCGGGCGCTCCAGATCGTGATGGACGCGGAGCCGGACATTCTCAATCACAACCTCGAAACCGCCGAACGACTGTACCGGCTGGCGCGCCCCGGCGGACGATACGAGCGCGCGCTCCGCGTTCTGGCCGATGCACGGCGGATTGCGCCCGACGCGCTCACCAAGTCGGGCATCATCCTCGGCATGGGCGAAGAGTGGGACGAGATTCTGGTGTGTCTCCGCGATCTTCGCCGCTGCGATGTCAACATCGTCACTCTGGGGCAGTACATCCGCCCGTCGGATGGGCACCTCCCGGTGGCGCGCTACTACACCCCCGACGAATTCGCCGAACTGCGCGACATCGGACTGGCGATGGGATTTGCGCACGTGCAGTCCAGTCCGCTCACCCGCTCGTCCTATCACGCGTGGGAACAGGTCACCGCGGCCACCAGCCAGCGTGAGCCCGAGCGCGCGCAGCGAGTCGAGGGATCTCTTCAAGATCAGAGGAACAGGTAATGGCAGGCACCACGGCCACCAGGAAGAACAAATCGGGACCCGACGCGGAGACGGCGGAGAGCTACCGCCATTGGCTTCGCCAGATGCTGCTGATCCGGCGGTTCGAAGAAAAGGCGGGCGAGGCCTACAGTCTCGGCAAGATCGGCGGGTTCTGTCACCTCTACATTGGGCAGGAAGCGGTGGCGGTAGGCAGCCTCGCCGCGCTCCGCCCCGATGATTACATCACCGCCTCGTACCGCGAGCACGGCCACGCCCTGGCCCGCGGCATGTCGGCTCGCAGCGTCATGGCCGAGCTGTTCGGCAAGGCGGCCGGCTGCTCCGGCGGCAAGGGCGGCTCGATGCATCTGTTCGATACCGAGCTCGGATTCCTGGGCGGCCACGGTATCGTCGGCGGGCACATCCCGCTGGCGACCGGGATGGCGTTTGCCATCAAGTACCGGCAGACCGACCAGGTGGCGATCTGCTACTTCGGCGAAGCGGCGGTGAACAACGGAGCGTTCCACGAGGCGCTCAACATGGCGGCGCTCTGGAAACTCCCCGCCATCTATCTCTGCGAAAACAACCGGTACGGCATGGGCACCGCGCTGGAGCGGGCCAGCGCCATCTACGACATCTCCGAGCGCGCCTGCTCGTACGACATGGCCAACGAAGTGGTGGACGGCCAGGATCTGCTGGCGGTCAAGGCGGCGGCCGATCGCGCGGTGCAGCGGGCCCGCACTCAGAAGCTGCCGACCCTGCTCGAAATCCGGACCTACCGGTTCATGGGCCACTCCATGTCCGATCCGATTCACGGCCACTACCGCACCAAGGAAGAGGTCGAGGAGCAGCGGCTGCGCGACCCGATCAGCCTCTGGTCCAAATCGCTGATGGAACAGGGCGTCATGGACGAAGAAGCGATTCGCGCGCTCGATGCCGAGGTCCAGGCCGAAGTGGAAGACGCCTACCAGTTTGCCGATGAGACGCCGGACCCGTCGCCCGACGAGCTGACCCGCAACGTCTATGCGCCGGAGGCCGAGTAATGGCGACACTCACCTATCGTGACGCCCTGAACCAGGCGCTCCGCGAAGAGATGCAGCATGACGAGCGGGTCTTTCTGATGGGCGAGGAAGTGGGTGTCTATCAGGGAGCCTACAAGGTCAGCCGCGGTCTGCTGGAGGAGTTCGGGCCGATGCGGGTGGTCGATACCCCGATCACCGAACTGGGCTTTGCCGGCGTCGGCGTCGGCGCGGCCATGGTCGGGCTGCGCCCGGTCATCGAGTTCATGACCTGGAACTTTGCCCTGCTGGCCGTCGATCAGCTGGTCAATTCCGCCGCCAAGATGCGGTACATGTCGAACGGCCAGATCGGCGTTCCCATGGTGTTCCGCGGGCCGGGCGGCGCCGCGCTGCAGCTCGCCGCCCAGCATTCGCAGGCCTTCGAGAGCTGGTACGCGCACATCCCGGGGCTCAAGGTGGTGCTGCCGGCCACGCCGGCCGATGCCAAGGGGCTGCTCAAGAGCGCCATTCGCGACGACAACCCGATTGTGTTCATCGAAGGCGAGATGCTGTACAACATGAAGGGCGAAGTGCCCGACGATGAATACACGATTCCGCTCGGCAAGGCGGACATCAAGCGGGACGGCAGCGATGTAACGATCATCTGCCACTCGAAGACGGTGGCGATCGCGCTCAGGACGGCGGAGCAGCTGGCGGGCGAGCAGATCAACGCCGAGGTGATCGACCTCCGGACGATCCGGCCGCTCGATACCGAAACCGTTCTCAATTCGGTGGCGCGGACCCACCGTTGCGTGGTCGTCGAAGAGGGCTGGCCGTTTGCCGGCGTCGGCGCGCAGGTGGTGGACACCATTCAGCGCGAAATCTTCGACGAGCTCGACGCCCCGGTGCTGCGAGTCACCGGCGCCGACGTCCCGATGCCCTACAACAAGCAGCTCGAAAAGATGGCCAAGGCCGACCCGGCAAAGGTGACGGCGGCGGTGAAACGGGTGTTGTATCTGGAGTCGTGAGTCGTGAGTCGCGAGTCGTGAAGCATCACCCACGACCCATGACACACGACCCACGACCAAACTAGAGGGCCGCATGGCAACGAAAGTCGTAATGGAGGCGCTCTCGCCCACGATGGAGGAAGGGCGCCTCGTCGAATGGAAAAAGCAGGAGGGTGACAAGGTCGCCCAGGGAGACGTGCTCGCCGAAGTCGAAACCGACAAGGCGGTCATGGATCTGGTGGCGCGGCACGACGGCACCCTGCTGAAACACGCGATCGAGGCCGGCGCGACGGTGCCGGTCGGCGCGCTGGTGGGTGTCATCGGCGAGCCGGGCGAAGATGTCAGCGCGCTGGTCGCCAAGGCGGAGCAGCCGGGCAGCAAGGCCACGCCGGTAGCGCAGACGGAGTCGCGCACCCCCGAAGCCGAAACGACCAAGCCGGCGGCAGACACGACCGCGCAAATGACTTCGATGCCGCCGGCACCGCCCGCCGCGGCGATCACCGAGTCGCAGGCGGCGAGCCGTGCACCGGCGCCGGCCGGCGGCGACGGCGGCCGAGTCAAGGCGTCGCCGCTGGCGCGCAAGATCGCGGCGGAGCGCGGGCTCGATCTCCACGGTGTCACGGGATCGGGCCCGGCGGGCCGGATCATCCAGCGCGACCTCGAAGGGCTGACTGCCCGGCCCGCAGCCGCCGCCGCTGCAGTGCCCGCCTTCCGTCCTGCGCCGGGCGAACCGTACGCCGACGTCCCGCTCACCCAGATTCGCAAGACGATCGCGCGTCGCCTGAGCCAGTCGATCGGCCCGGTACCGACGTTCTATCTGACCACCGAAATCGACATGACCCGGGTCTGGGAGGCGCGCGAGGGGCTCAAGTCACTCGACGGCCCCAAGATCTCGTTCAATGACATCCTGATCAAGGCGACGGCACTGGCACTGCGCCAGCACCCGGCCTGCAACTCCTGGTGGCGGGATGATCACATCCGCTACTGGAATGAGGTGCATATCGGGATGGCGGTGGCGATCGAGGACGGGCTGATCACCCCGGTGATCCGCTACGCCGATCAGAAGTCGCTCCGGCAGATCGCTACCGAAGCGCGCGATCTGGCCGGCCGCGCCCGTGAGCGCCGGCTGCAGCCCGACGAGTATACCGGTGCCACCTTCTCGATTTCCAATCTCGGCATGCTGGACATCGATCAGTTCACGGCGATCATCAACCCGCCCGAAACCGGCATCCTGGCCATCGGCGCGATTACCGAGAAGCCGGTTATCATCGAGGGCGCGATCGAAGTGCGACGCCGGCTCCGGGTCACGATGAGCTGCGACCATCGCGTGGTTGATGGCGCCACCGGCGCCGAATTTCTCAAGACCCTCAAGACCATGCTGGAGAATCCGCTGGCGCTGGTCTGGTAGCCGGCGCAGTCAACTCATATCCAGGGGACCGTTGTGGCCAACTTTGATGTGATCGTGGTGGGAGGCGGACCAGCCGGGTACGTCTGCGCCATTCGCTGCGCCCAGCTCGGGCTCAACACCGCCGTGGTGGAAAAGGAGAAGCTCGGCGGGGTCTGCGTCAACATCGGATGCATTCCCACCAAGGCGCTGCTCCAGAGCTCGCACGTGGCGCATCTGGCCCGGGCCGATGCCAAGGAGATGGGCATCGAGCTCGGCGAGGTGAAGACCGACTACGGGGTCGCCATGAAGCGTTCCCGCCGGGTCAGTGATCAGAACTCGAAGGGTGTCGAGTATCTGATGAAAAAGAACAAGATCACCGTGCTCAAGGGCACCGGCGTGCTGCAGCCCGGCCGCAAGGTAAAGGTCGGCAACGACGTCCATACCGCGGGCAAGGCGGTGGTGATCGCCACCGGTTCGCGGGTCAAGGGGATTCCGCAGATCGGGCTCGAGCTGAACGGCACCACCGTTTTCAGTTCCGACGAAGCGCTCTTCCTGGAGAAAGCGCCGGCATCGATGGCGATCGTCGGGGCCGGCGCGGTTGGCTGCGAGTTCGCCGACATCTTCCACGCTTTCGGCACCAAGGTGACGCTCATCGAGGCGCTGCCGCGAATCCTCCCGCTGGAAGATGCCGAGTGCTCGCAGGCGCTCACCAAGAGCTATCAGGGACGCGGAATCACCGTCTACGCCGGCGCCAAGGTCACCAAGGCGCAGGTCGGGAAGGACCAGGTCACCCTCACCGTGGAAACCGGCGGCAAGACCGAGTCGGTCAAGGTCGACCGGGTGCTGATGGCGGCGGGGCGCGCAGTCAACACCGAGAACATGGGGTTCCGCGAGGCGGGCGTGCAGCTGACCGACCGCGGCTTCGTCAAGGTCAACCTCGAAACGCTGGAGACCACCTCGCCCGGCGTGTACTGCATCGGCGACGTGGCCGGCCCGCCGATGCTGGCGCACAAGGGGAGCCGTGAAGGCGTGACGGTGGCCGAGCGGATTGCCGGGCAGCATCCGCATCCGATCAAGTACGACAACATCCCCAGCGTCACCTACTGCCACCCGGAAGTCGCCAGTATCGGGCTCACCGAAGACGCCTGCAAGGAGCAGAAGCTCGACTTTCAGGTGGGCCGGTTCCCGTTCAGCGCCAACGGCCGGGCCCGCGCCGCGGCAGAGACCGAGGGCTTCGTCAAGATCATCCGCGGTAAGAAGTACGGCGAGATTCTGGGCGCTCACATCATCGGCGCCCATGCATCGGAGATGATTCACGAGCTGGTGGTCGCGCGCGAGAACGAGTTCACCGTCGAGGAAGTCGATCTGGCGGTGCATGCCCATCCGACATTGAGCGAAGCCATCGCCGAGGCGGCCCTCGACTCGATGGGCCGCGCACTGCACATCTGACGAGCCGGTGTCCGCTCCGCGTTCCTTCGAAGCCGACGAACGGGCAATCATCCGAGCCGTGGTCCGATTCACCATCGCCAGCATTGCGCTGGCGGTGGTTTTCGGCTTGCTCATCATCACGGCCACCGTGATGGGCGTGCGGTTTCTCCAGCAGTTCACGCCGCCGAGCTCGGGCGGCGTGAGCCTCGGTTCGCCGCCGGCGCTGCTGCTGCTGGTGGGAACCGGCGGCGGGCTCCTGCTCAGCGTCCTGACGGGCTGGGCGCTGCTGGCGCCGCTGGGGTCTACCTTCCGGCGGGGAGGGTTCGCGATGGTGGGCGGATTCGCCACGGTGATCCTGATGCTGTTCACCATGCCGCTGAGCCGAGCCATGGGACAGCCGGGGCTGCTGCTGCTCCTTGGCGGCGAAGTCGTGCTGCTGATCGCGCTCTATCTGATTCGCCGGCGACTAGTGCCGGAATAACCACCCGACCGGTTGCCTTTGACGGGCCAATCAGCGATTCTGTGAGGTATGGCCGACACCTCGAATCATCCGACTCCCGAGGCCCAGGCGAACCAGCGGGTCGCCGACATTCTCCGGGCTGCCGATAGCTGGTCGAAGGAAGCGCCGGCGGCGCTCACCCCTGCCATTCGCGCCGTCTGCGTGCGGCTGGCCGAGATGGTGGCCGATCAGCGCCACTACCTGGCGCCGCTGCCCGAGCCGCAGGAGAGCGAACGCCGCACCGTGCTCACCAAGGTCGCCGAAAAGCTTCGTTCCCGAGCCGTCACCGGCGGGCTGGAAGAGCATCTGCAGGCACTTACCGAGATGGAGCTGCGCTCCACCGGCTCATGGTCGATTGTGGCGGGAGCTCAGCAGGAGTGGGTAACCACGGCGATCCGCTATCTGGAGAACTGCGCAGCCGCCCTGCCGGCCGCGGATCGCCCCGATCCCTACTGGGCAGACGACGTCGTGGCGGGAATCATCGCTTCCTGCCGGGCGCTGATCGGCGCCGACGAACTGCACGCCCGCACCGAAGCGCAGTATTCCGAGGGCCGGCGCGACCAGCCCGCCCGCGAGGACTAGCGTCCTAACCGCGAGCGGGCTGCTCTCCCAGAAGCTGGAAGAACCGCGCGAAAATCCGCACCCCCTCCCAGAGCTGCTTCAGGTTGAGCTTCTCGTTTGGCGAGTGCAGTCCATCATCGGGAAGCCCGATGCCGGTCAGAATCACTGGCGATCCGGTCTGCCCCAGCTCCTTGACGATGGGAATCGATCCGCCGGAACGGGCCAGCACCGCCGGCTTTCCTACCACTTCCTTGAAAGCACGATCCAGCACCGCGAAAGCCGGTGCGTCGGTATCGACCTGGACCGGATCGCTGCCATGAAGCAGCCGGACTTCGACATCGGCCCAGCCGGGCGCCAATTGGGCGACCGCCGCGCGCAGCTGCTCCAGCACCGTTTCCATTTTCTGGCCGGGCACCAGGCGAAGACTGACTTTGGCGGTTGCCTGCGCCGGGATGACCGTCTTGGCGCCCTCACCAACGAACCCGCCCCGAATCCCGTGGATTTCAAACGTGGGCAGCGCCCAGGTCCGCTCGAACACCGAATGTTCCGTCTGGCCGGTTAGTGCCCGGGCGGTGACTTCGGTCTTGAGAAACTCCGGCTCGCTGAACGGCAGCGCGTTCCAGGCGGTGCGTTCCGCTTCGGTCGGTGGAATGACCTCTTCGTACAATCCAGGAATGTGAATCTTTCCGTTCGCATCCTTGAGCTGTGACAGGATCCGGACCAGGGTCTCGATTGCGTTGGGCGCGACCCCGCCGTAGCTGCCCGAGTGAAGGTCTCGCTGAAGAGTGCGTACCGCGATTTCGGTATAGCAGATGCCGCGCAGCGCGGTGTAGACCGCCGGCCACCCTTCGGCATAGAACGAGGCATCGCACACCAGCACCGCATCGGCCCGGGTGCGCTCCGGCTCCCGCGCCAGCAGCCGCTCGATGGCGTGACCGCCCGATTCTTCCTCCCCTTCAAAGATGAAATGCACGTTGATCGGCGGCAGCCCGTCGGCGCCCAGAGCGGCCTCGTAGGCCTTGAGCAGGCAATAGACCTGCCCCTTGTCGTCGGCGGAGCCGCGCGCGAACAGCTTGCCATCGCGCACGGTAGGCGTAAACGGCGGGCTGACCCAGTCCTCCAGCGGGTCGGGCGGCTGAACATCGTAGTGGCCGTAGATCAGCAGGGTGGGCCGCCCCGGCACCCTGGGCCCTTCGGCCCAGACCACCGGGAACCCCTCGGAATCCTCCAGCAGGTCCACCACGGGGCAGCCCAGCCGCGCGAGCTCGTCCACCAGCCACTGGGCGGCGCGGCGGCAGTCGGCTGCGTGATCCGGCAGGGCGCTGATGCTGGGGATCGCGAGGAACTCACTCAGCTCCTTGAGCATGCGATCCTGCTGGGTGGTCACGAACTGGGCGGGGGCGGTAGTCGTCATCCGGCAACTCTTGGTAGAAGGCGAATCGCGGTTGGTTGCCTGAAAGGTACACGGCTCCGTCGGGACGGCCATGGCACCGTGAGGGGGGTCACAGATGGGCCAGTGGACCACTGGTAGCTTGCACCACCGAGCCAATTCGTCGGCCTCATGGAGCGAAATACCCGCGAGGTCGTTGTTCGTCATAGGAAGGAGTACCTCATGAACTTTCGATCCAAACTGAGTCTCGGCGCCATCCTGGCCGGCGCCGTGGCCGCAGGGGCATGGGCGGCACCGCTCCAGGCCCAGGTCGACACCACCCAGCGAGACACCTCCGGATATCGCGCCGCACAGAACGACACCAGCAACGCCGGCATCAGCGCCATCGGGCAACCGGTGATGGTGATCCTCCGCTCCAGCAGCGGAACGGTCATCGACACACTGCAGGGGCATCAGAGCGCGCCAGGAGTCGTTACGGTGGAAACCACCGGCCGGAACCCGATGATGTTCCCCGGCAAGAAGCGCCATCGGAACGATACGACCCGGATGGAGCGGCAGGGAGTCGAGCAGATGAATGCCGACAGCAGCCAGATGGAGCGCGATTCATCGCGCACCGGCCAGCAGGGCATTTCCAGCGACACCTCGAGCGTCAACTCCAGCATGCCACCGCTCAACAAGCCGGCCGATTCGACTCAGAGCAGTCCCAGCGATTCGACTTCACCGTAGTGCGAGCCAGAAGCGAAGCGAACGCCAGCGCGCCCGGGTTACGATCCGGGCGCGTCTGCGTTTTGGGAGCGGGCCACCGCAATACCGAGGCGCACGAATGCGGAGTCGCCGGAGACATCGCCCAACGCGGTCTTGAGATCGGCCACGCTGCGGCGGATGTCTTCGCCATGCTCCTCGTACCAGCGATCGAACAGATCCAGCCGGGTTCGATAGAGCCGCACACCGATCAACTGGGCGTTGTTGATCGGGTGAGCCGTTAGCCGGCCGATCCGGTAGGTTCGCAGATCGGCACCCACCGGCCCTTCCAGTTGCTGCAGCGCCCATTCGGCCGCGGCCGCCCGCCCGGAGTCCACCGCAGCGGAGTCGAGATTCATTGCGTAGAGCGATTCCAGCCGGCTGACCAGTTGATCGTAATACCTGCCGAGCACCATCTCATCGTGCCAGCGGTCGAGCGCCCGCTGCGCCGCTACGCTGTCGCCGCGGCTGCGAAAGAATTCGGCGGCGGCGTGGTAGCCGGCAAACTGCGCAAAGCTCTCGTTGAACGCCGCGGCGCTTGGCACCCAGAGAGTGTTGTGGGCTATCTCGTGAAACACCGTGGCGGCCAACTCGACTGAATCGCGTGTCAGCGCGGTGGAGAGGAGCGGATCCTGAAACCAGCCCAGCGTCGAAAAGGCGCCGGACGGCCGGAGGTTGACGTCGTAACCCTGTGCGCTGAGACTGGCCGCCGCCGCCTGCGCCATCGCAGGGTCGAAGAAACCCTTGTAGGGAATTCGGCCAACGATCGGGTAGTGCCAGGTGTAGGGGCAGAGGCAGTTCCGCGGGGCCGCCGAGAGGACCAGCAGCAGCGTATCGCGACCAACATCGGAATAGGTGGTGTAGGTGTCGCCGGCGCGGAAACCGAGGCGGGCGGCGTAATCGCGGGCGGCGAGGACCAGCTCCAGTTGAGCGCGAGTACGGGCCGGCGTGGTGGAGTCCTGGACGACGTCGGTGATGGGCCGCGCCGTCCGAAGGATGCGGGCTTCCTCCCAGGCGGATTGCGCCAGATAGCGTACTTCAGCGCTGCTGATGTAGGCCAGAATCCCCGCTACGACCAGCGCCACCAGCGACCAGAGCAGAGCATAACCGAGTCGGCGGCGGCTCAGTACCATGGATCAGCGAATCCGGGCCACCGCCGCTCTGGCGGCCACCCCGGCGGGAATCGCCGAGCCGGAAGGGCTCATCAGCTGCAGACTCAGCCCCTGCGATCCGGCTCCCTGCTCCATCAGCACGTGCGGGCCCGACCCGATCCGGAGCGTGCCGGTCCGGCTGAACTCCGCGTTCACTGCCGAGTCGGGCACCAGCGGATACGGCTTGGGGAATGACTCCGGCGCCTGGTTGTTGAGCGAGGAAAAGGTGTTCCGGAAATTCCACGAGAGATACTGGAGCCGCGGGCTGGCCGGCGTGAAGCCCGGCAGATTATCCAGGTAATTGGCCAGCTGCCACTGGAGCAGCAGGGTGCCGAAGTCCTCGCCGGTGATGGCTTCCACATTGGCCACGCCGGTCTGCGCGGTGGCCACGAGGGAGCGAGTGAACTGGGTACCGATTTCGTCGGCGCCGAACTGATCGACCAGCCAGCGGACAAAGAGCCAGTTGGCCCCGCGCTCATCGAGGGTCCCCGTCGAGCCGGCGGGCTCGATCAGCGATGTGGCTTCCTGATTCAGGAGATAGTTGTAGGCGTTGTCTACGTCGCCGAAGGCGAACTGGGTGAAGCGGCTGCCGCTGGCGACGCCGGTAGCCGCATCGGGAATGAGCCGGGCACCCAGCTCCTCGGCGAAATGGGAGAGCCCTTCGTTGAGCCAGGTGGCTTCGGTTGCCCCGCGCCTGATCAGCACATGCTGGTTGAAGCTGATCATGTGCTGGAATTCGTGAATGAACACCGGCGCGAGTGTGCGGGTCGCGAAGTCCTTGGGAACGCTGCACCCGGCCACCGACCCGCCAGGATCAGGCACCAGTCCGTAGAACACTTCGCCGTGGTTGGAGCCAGTGTTGTCCACCAGGTCGTTGCCGAAGAAGTAACCCAGGATGACGCTCTGGTCGGGGCAGTTTCCGCTCAGCCGATTGACCGCGTCGGTGAGCAGCACGACTACCACGCCGTTGTTGTCGAGATCGGATTCGCGCCCAAACGCGGTGGTGTCGATCGGGTAGAGATACTGATCGAACAGCATCCCCACGCTGTCGATATCGGCCTGGGTGTAGCCGCCGGCGGGGATGGTGTCGTCGATATAGATCGCGACCCGCTGCCCCACATGCTTCGCCGTCGCGGTGACCGACACGAATCCGTTGCAGACGGTGCTATTGCAGACCGAAAAGGTTCGCTTGTCACCGACCACCGGCGCGACCGAGAATGCCGGCGGAGCCGCCACGAACCCGGCGCCGCGGTTGGCCATGAGCGCTTCGCGATGACGCAGCATTTCGTGAAATTTTCCGGCCGGCGAGGGGCGCGCAAAGGCGCTCAGCGTGGGTGACGGAAGCGGCGAAATCGGCGCCCGGCTGGCGATCAGCGGCGCATTGCCCGCCTGGAGCGAATAGGGGGTGGAATCGGCGGTGGTGCTGAGCGCCACGTAGAGGTATTCGGCGCCCCCGGAACCGGCGCGCGGCACCCGGATGCATCCGTCGCTGGTGGCCGGATCGACCTCGGCGAAGTCACCGGGTTCCAGGTTTAGTTCGGCCACCCCGGTATTGCAGCGGGCGACTGGTGACGGTTCGGTGGTGTCGCTGCCGCACGCCGCGAGCAGGGCCAGCCCGAGCGCGGGCGCGATCAGTTGAAGCCGGATAGTCACCAGGAGGGATCTCCGCTGCGGGAAGCACTCAAACTACGATACGACAACGGCTTTGACAATCGCGCCGCGGCCCGGTAGCTTCTTGCGTGTTCTCGAACTTCGGGAACCGGACGCACTCGATTCGGCCTCGTGCTTGAACGTATCCAAACCCCTGGCCGGGCGCACTCCCACCGGGTCGGCAGGTCCGTCGGGCAATAACCCGCGCGGGGTCGGCGCATCACCGTCGGTAGGCATGGGCTTCGTTCATCTCCACACCCACTCTGAATATTCACTCCTCGACGGGGCCAACCGGATCCCCGAGCTGGTGGACCACGTCGCCAGGCTGGGGATGGACAGTCTGGCGGTCACCGACCACGGCAATATGCACGCGGCCTGGTCGTTCTACGAAACCGCCAAGGCCCGGAAAATCCGTCCCATCCTGGGGTTCGAGGCCTATCTGGCGTTCGGCCCCCGGCAGGCCCGGGAAAAGCCCCCTGGCGCGCCGGGGCCCTACAGCCATCTGGTCCTGCTCGCCCGGAATCGCACCGGCTACCGCAACCTGATCCGCCTCACGTCGATTGGCTTCACCGAGGGCTTCTATCGACGCCCCCGGATCGACAAGGAGGTGCTGGCGGCCCATTCGGAGGGGATCGTCTGCCTGGCGGCCTGCCTGTCGGGCGAAGTGGCGCTCTACCTGCGCCAGAGTAAATACGCCGAAGCCCGGGCCAGCGCCGAGTGGTTTGCCCGCACCTTCGGGCCGGAAAACTTCTGGCTGGAAATCCAGAAGCACGGCATTCCGGAGGAAGACCTGGTCACTCGCGGCATGCTGGAGCTGGGCCGCGATCTGGGGCTCGGCATCGTAGCCACCAACGATGCCCACTACCTCCGCCGAGAAGATGCCGAAAGCCACGATGTCCTGCTGGCAATCTCCACTGGTAGTGATCTGGACGATCCCAAGCGGTTTCGTTTCACAGGGCAGGAGTCGTACGTCAAGTCGGAAGAGGAAATGCAGCGCCTCTTCCCCGACCACCCGGAGACGCTGGCCAACACCCAGGTCGTGGCCGATCGAGTCGAATTCGACTTCGAAAAGCGCTACTTCGTTCCCAGCTTTCCCCGCCCGGCAGAGTTCGAATCGGACGAAGCGCTCCTGCTCCACCTCGCCACCGCCGGCGCCGAAGCGCGGTACGGCTCGCCGCTGCCGGCGGAGGTGAGCCAGCGCCTCGACTATGAGCTGTCGGTCATCAACAAGGCGGGATACGCCGGGTATTTCCTGATCGTCCAGGACTTCATCGCCGCCGCACGCGAACGGGGGATTCCGGTGGGGCCGGGTCGTGGATCTGCGGCCGGCTCGCTGGTGGCATATTCACTGGGAATCACCAACGTCTGCCCGCTCAAGTTCGATCTCCTGTTCGAGCGGTTCCTCAATCCCGCCCGCGTCTCGATGCCCGACATCGACGTGGACTTCTGCTTCGAACGACGGGGCGAGGTGATCGAGTACGTCCGCGAGCGGTACGGCCGCGCGAGCGTGGGGCAGATCGTCACCTTCGGCACCATGAAGGCGCGCGCCGCCGTCAAGGACGTCGCGCGAGTACTCCGGATTCCACCTGGCGAAGCCGACAAGCTCACCAAGCTGATTCCGTCGGGCCCGGCGTACAGTCTCACCATCCCAGAAGCGGTCGAGAAGGTCGACGAGCTCAAGGAGGCGGTGCGAACCAATCCACTCTACCGGCGGCTGATGGAGCTGAGCAGCCGGGTGGAAGGCATCAGCCGGCATCTCTCGGTTCACGCCGCCGGCGTGGTGATCGCGCCGGGCCCGCTCTCCGACTACGTGCCGGTCTGCACCGCCCCGACCAAGGGTGCCGGCGCATCGGCCGATGGCGAAGACGCGGTGATCTGCCAGTTCGAGATGGGGCCGCTCGAGAAGGTCGGCATGCTCAAGATGGACATGCTGGGCCTCAAGACGCTGACGGTGATTCACGATGCGGTGGAAATGATCGCGGCCCGCACCGGGGAACGGATCGACATCGACTCGCTGTCGTTCGATGATCCGGAAGTGTACGAGCTGCTCCGCGCCGGACGCACCGCGGGCGTCTTCCAGTTCGAATCGGCGCTCGCCACCGAAACGCTCCGCGCCATGAAGTGTGACCGGTTCGACGACCTGGTCGCCTCCAACGCGCTGCTCCGCCCCGGCCCGCTCGATGCCGGGATGCACACGGTGTTCATCCGCCGGAAACTGGGGCAGGAAAAGGTCACCTACCCCCATCCGTCGCTCAAGGAGGTGCTGGAGTCGACCTACGGCGTCATCACCTATCAGGAGCAGGTGATGCGGATCGCCAACGTGCTGGCCGGCTTCTCGCTCGCCGAAGCCGACGTGCTCCGCAAGGCGGTCGGTAAGAAGGATGCCGAGCTGATCCGCAAGGAGCTCGGCAAGTTCGTGGAGCGCGCGGTAGCACAGGGCCATCCGAAAAAGCTGGCCGAAGAGCTGGCCGCGCAGATCGAAACCTTCGGCCGGTACGGGTTCAACAAGTCGCACTCGGTGGCCTATTCGGTTCTTTCGTACCAGACCGCGTGGCTCAAGACCCACTACCCCGCCGAGTTCATGGCGGCGCTGCTGTCGTCGGAAATCGGGAGCACCGACAAGGTCGTGCAGTACATCAACGAAGCCCGCAGCCTTGGGCTGGAAATTCTCCCGCCCGATGTCAACGAGTCGGGATTCAAGTTCACTGTGGTGGGAGACCAGCGGGTTCGCTTTGGACTTGGCGCGGTGCGGAATGTGGGCGCCGGTGCAATCGAGTCGATCATTGCGGGCCGCACCGCTGCGCCCGATGAGTCGGCCGGCTATACCACACTGAACGATCTCGTCGAGCGAGTCGATCTGCGGCTCTGCAACAAGCGGGTGCTGGAATCGCTGATCGCCGCCGGGGCCTGCGACGGACTCAACGGCCACCGCAAGCAGCTCATCGAAGGGCTGGAGCACGCGCTGGCGGAGGCGCAGCTCAAGCAGCAGGAGCGCGAGGCGGGCCAGGCCTCGCTCTTCGGCGAAGCCGCGCCGGTGTCGCGGCAGCACGCGTCCCTCCCCGAGGTGCCGCCCTGGACCGAAGCGGAGCGGCTGGCCCGCGAAAAGGAAGTGATCGGCTTCTTCATCTCGGGTCACCCGCTGGAGCGGTTCCGTGACGAAGTGGAACTCTTCGGGACTCGCACCACCGCCACGCTGGGCGAGTGGAGCGAGCACCAGGTGCAAATCGCCGCGGTGGTGACCGCGGTCAAGCGCCAGATCTCGAAGAAGACCGGAAAGGAATACGCCCGCCTGGTCCTGGAAGACTTCCACGGCACCGCCGAGGCGATCGTGTTTCCCGATGCCTGGGCCCGGCTCAACCAGGTGATCACGACCGACGCCGCGATGCTCCTGACCGGTGGATACAGCGAGCGGGACCGCGGGGAGGACGTTGCCCCGTTCATCGTGGAAGGGGCCCGGCCGCTGGAGGAGCTGAAGCAGTCGGGGGCGGTGGCTTTGAGCCTCCGCTGGGCCGCACCGCATCCGCTCCCGCCCGAGACCATCCGGGCGGCGGCTGCGCTCTGCTCGGCCCACCCCGGGCCCACACCGCTCTATATTGAGTGGTCCGACGGCAACGGCGAAGCAGTCCGGCTGCGGTCACGGCGGGTACGCGTGGCCGCCGGCGAGGATTTGGTGCGCGCTCTCCGCGACCTGCTCGGCGCCGGATCCGTTCACTACGTCAAGGCGGGATAACCCGATGCCTCCATCGTCGGCCTACGCGCTCGATTTCGAGAAGCCGCTCCAGGAACTGGATCGGCAGATCGACGACCTCAAGCGGGTCGGCGCCGAACGCCAGATCGACATCGCTGAAGAGTTGAGCGGCCTGCAGGCCAAGCTGGAATCGCTCCGCGCAGAAATTTACGGCCGGCTTACCCCGCTCCAGCGGCTGATGGTGGCCCGGCATCCGCGCCGGCCCTATACCCTGGATTATCTCAGCACCATCTTCACCGACTTCATCGAACTCCACGGCGACCGGCTTTACCGAGACGACCCCGCGATCGTTGGCGGCTGGGCACGGCTGGCCGGCATGTCGGTCATGGTGGTGGGCCACCAGAAGGGGCGCGACACCAAGGACAATCTCAAGCGTAACTTCGGAATGCCCCACCCCGAGGGCTACCGGAAATCGCTCCGGCTGATGCAGCTCGCCGCCCGCTTTGGCGTGCCGGTGATCAGCTTGATCGACACGCCGGGTGCGTATCCCGGGCTCGGTGCCGAAGAGCGCGGGCAATCGGAAGCGTTGGCGCGCAGCATTCTCGAGATGTCCCAGCTGCCCACACCCTGCATTGCAGTGGTGATCGGCGAAGGCGGTTCGGGCGGCGCCCTGGCACTGGGCGTCGCCGACCGGATCCTGATGCTGGAGAACTCGGTCTACTCGGTGATCAGCCCGGAAGGGTGCGCCGCGATTCTCTGGAAGGATGCGGCTCAGCGCGAGCGCGCCGCCGAAGCGCTCAAGATCACGGCGGCCGACCTGCTCCGGCTCGGCGTGGTAGACGAGATCATCAACGAGCCGGTCGGCGGGGCGCACACCGATCCCGATGCCACCGGCGAGGCGCTCCGCGAAGCACTGATCCGCCATCTCACCGAGCTTCGCAAGATCCGACCCGAAAAGCTGGTCCGCCGCCGCGCCGAGAAGTACGCGGCGATGGGCGCCTTCAGCGAGAGCTGAGCGATGCCGCAGACGGTGGAGATCCGGTTCAAGGGCACGCGCAAGGCGTTCTTCACCTGGGCCACAGACGACGATCCTCTCCGACTGAATGAGCCGGTCATCGTGGAGGCGGAGCGCGGCCAGGACTTTGGCCGGGTCAGCGCCACCGGGAACGTGGCCGAGAAAAAGTGCGCGGCCTCCTGCTCCGGCTGCGCCGTGGGCGGAGCGGAGGAAACGGTATTCAAGCGCGTGATCCGCCGCGGCACTCAGACCGACGTCACACAAGCCAATGAACTCCGCCGGTCGGAAGATGAAACTCGCCGCAGCGTGATCAGCCGGGTCCGCCAGCACGGGCTCGACATGAAGGTGAGCGACACCGAGTGGCAGTGGGACCGCAACAAGCTCACCATCTTCTTCACGGCGGAGCAGCGGGTCGATTTCCGTGCCCTGGTGCGCGAGCTGGCATCCCAGTTCCGTACTCGCATCGAGCTCCGGCAAATCGGAGTGCGCGACGAAGCCGCGCGGCTGGGCGGGGTGGGCCGCTGCGGCCGGGAGTACTGCTGCTCCACCTGGCTCACCGAACTCTCGCCCGTGAATCTCGGCCTGGCCAAGGATCAGCACCTGTCGCTCAATCCTTCGCAGATTTCGGGAGGGTGCGGGCGGCTGCTCTGCTGCCTCCGGTACGAGCACGAATTCTACGTCACCTCCCGCAAGCGATTCCCCAAGGAAGGCAAAACCGTCACCACGGCGCTCGGACCGGAGCGGGTGGTGGCGGTAGATATCTTTCGCGAGCGGGTGTTTCTCCGGAGTGCGGAGCATGGATCGCGCATCATTCCGCTGATCCAGTTTCGCGAGGAGCAGGAGGCCGCCGGCCCCACCCGCACCGCCGCGGAGCCGGTGGCGGCCGAGCCGGCGGCATCACCCGCCACCGAGACTGCTGCCGCCACTACTGAAGCACCGAGTCCCCGGCGCCGCCGCCGCCGGGGGCGCCGCAATCGCGGACCCAATCCACCCGAGAGCAACTGAGCGCTCGTGCCGAAGTACTTCATCACTACCGCCATTGACTACGCCAACGGCGATCCTCACCTGGGCCACGCGCTCGAGAAGATCGGCGCCGACTGCATCGCCCGGTACCGGCGCCTCCGGGGCGACGACGTCCATTTCCTGGTGGGGCTCGACGAGCACGGCCAGAAGGTGGCACAGACCGCCGCCGACCGGGGGCTCGAGCCGCAGGCCCTGGTCGATCAGGTTGCCGCGGCGTTCGCCGCGATGTGGGACCGGCTGGAGATTTCCTATGACCAGTTCATCCGCACCACCGATCCGGCGCACAAGGCCGGCGTCAAGGCGCTGATCGAACGGATGTTCGCCCGGAGCCGCGACGACTTTTACCAGAAGACCTACGAGGGCTGGTACTGCGTCGGGTGTGAGCTGTTCAAGCGGGAAAACGAAATCGCCGACGGCAAGTGTCTGCTGCATCCTACCCGCGAGCTGCAGTGGAGTGCGGAGACCAACTGGTTTTTTCGGCTGAGCCGCTACCAGGAATTTCTGCAGCAGCTATTTCAGGAGCGCCCTGAGTTTCTCGAACCGGCGGCGCGGCGCAACGAGATCCTGGGCCTCCTCGCCAGCGGCCTCGAAGACATCTCGATTACCCGTTCGCGCCTGGCCTGGGCGATTCCCTTCCCCGAGCCGACCAGCGAGGGCGAAATCCAGGGCACCTGGGTCTGGTTCGATGCGCTCCCCAATTACCTCACCGCCACCGGCTATCCCGATGCGGCGTTCGAGCGGCTCTGGCCCGCCGACCTTCACGTAATCGGCAAGGACATCACTCGGCTGCATGCGGTGATCTGGCCGGCGATGCTGCAGTCGGCCGGGCTGGCACTGCCCGACCGAGTATGGGCGCACGGGTTCGTCCATGTCGGCGGTGAGCGGCTCTCAAAATCCGCCGGAGTACAGGTGGCACTGACCGAGGCGGTCGATCGCTTCGGCGCCGACGCGTTCCGCTATTTCCTGCTGCGCGAGGTCGGCTTCGAAACCGATGGAACATTTACCTGGGAACGATTCGACCAGCGCTACGCCGCCGATCTGGCCGATGGTCTCGGAAACCTGATCTCCCGATCGCTCGCGATGATCCTGAAGTACCGCGCCGGCCGGGTGCCCGATGCCGGCGTTACCTCGCTGGATGAGGCCGGCCTTACCGCGGTGGCCCAGTACGCCGCCGCGATGGATGCGCTCGATCTGTCGGGCGGCCTGGATGCCGCCTGGGGATTGGTGGCGGCAGCCAACCAGTACATCCAGGAAACTGCCCCCTGGTCGCTGGCCAAGGCGGGGCGCGACGCCGAGCTCGACAGCGCGCTCGCGGCGGCCGCTCGTTGCCTTTACCGCCTGGCGGTTCTGATCGGCCCGGCGCTGCCGTCCAAAGCCGAGGCACTCTGGCGGCTGCTCGGCGAGCCCGGCTCACCGGCCGATGCTTTGGCGTGGCAACAGCTTGCGGCACCCCCCGTCGCCGGCTGTCAGGTGGCGCGATCCGAGGGTCTCTTTCCTCGCCAAAGTATTTGACAGTCAAAGACTTAGACGGTACTCTCCGCGCTTGACAAGCGGCCCATGGCGGGGCAATTTGGGGTCGCCTTCCCGTGACAGATGTCACGCCTCGAACGGCGCATTCGCGCCACATTGGTTCGGCAGGACATAGCGCAGTCAGGCAGGAGCGTCGATGGCAAAGCGCAGGTGGACAGTCGTGCTGGTGCCGCATGGATCGGAGCCCTCGAAGATTCTCGAGGTGTCCGGGCACGCCATCCGTTTGGGTGGTGTGCTCGTGCTGGCGCTGGTGTTCGGCTCCCTCCTGGTTGGCTACGCTGCGTTCGGGCGCTCGGTCGATCTCAGTCGCTCGGCCCGGCTCAGTGCGGAGAACGTAGCGCTCACCCGCGACTTGAGCGATCTCAATCGGCGGCTGGGGCACCTTTCCGACACGATGGAGGTGATCGCCAGGCGCGACTCGCTGATCCGTCTGCTGGCTAACCTCGATCCCCTGAGCGCCGACGTGCAGGCGGCCGGCATCGGTGGTCCGGCTCCCGCCGAGCCGCCCCAGCCCGCCACCGGCAGTGAGCGCAAGGCACTTCAGCTCCGTACCGATCTGAACGGACTGATCCGCCGGGCCAACCTGCTGGCCAGCTCGTTCGACGAGGCGGCCGACAGCCTGGAGATTCACAACCGGCGGCTCGCGGCCACGCCGTCGATCATGCCCACTCAGGGCTGGCTTTCCAGCGCCTTCTCGATGAGCCGGATGCACCCCCTGCTTCACACCGCGCGGCCGCACGAAGGCATCGATGTCTCCGCACCGATGGGCACGCCGATCGAGGCCCCCGCAGCGGGCGTAGTCAAGCAGACCGGATGGGTTACCGGCTATGGCTACACCGTCACGCTGGATCATGGCTACGGAATCACTACCAGATTCGCCCACACGTCCAAGATTCTGGTGCGGGTGGGTCAGCGGGTGCAGCGGGGAGATCGGATCGCGCTGGTAGGTAATACCGGGCTTTCTACCGGTCCCCACCTGCACTACGAAGTGCGGGTCAACGGGAAACCCGTCAACCCGCTTCGCTACGTCCTGCCGGAAGTATCTACCGAGTAGCCCGCTAGAACTGCACCTTGGGCGCCTGCGCCGCCCCCGCTTCCGCTTCGAAATACTCTCGCGGCCCGTTGCCGAACACCTTGGCCGTCAGACTCTGCGGAAAGGTTCTGATATAGGCGTTGTACTGCCCGACCGCCTGGTTGTAATCCTGCCGAGCCACCGCAATCCGATTCTCGGTGCCTTCCAGCTGATCCTGCAGGGCGAGGAAGTTCTGGTTGGCCTTGAGATCGGGGTAATTCTCCGAAATGGCGATGAGCCGCCCCAACCCGGCGGTCAGCGCCTGATTGGCGGTCGACATTTCCCCCACATCGCCCCGCTGCACTGCGCCAGCCAGCCGAGCGCGCGCGGCCGACACGGTGTCGAACACCGCGGATTCGTGCTGAGCGTATCCCTTGACGGTGGCGACCAGATTCGGGATCAGGTCGAGCCGCCGCTGCAGCTGCGCCTGGATCTGCCCCTTGGCCTGATTAACCTGTTCGTCCATCTGCTGAATCTTGTTATAGCCGCACCCGGTGGTGAACAGTGCGGCAGCCGTCAGCAGGATCGTGAACCGCCCTATGCGCTTCATGCCTGGTCTCCTGGCTCAAGTTGATCGACGAATCGGGCTGTCTGCTCGACTGCATCGAGGTACCCCAGAAAGCATTCAACGGAACACGACCACCGGCGCTCCGATCGATGCGCCAGAATGGCGAGGAGCTGCTCGGGGCGAAAGCCCGCGATTTTCGACGCTTCGTTGATGGCGGCGGCCGGATCGCGCTGCAGCGGCCGGCCCCGCAGCACCGCCAGGCATCGAAACAGCAGCAGGATCGTTGCGAGACTCTCGGCAGCGAGCTGGCCCAGTTCATTGGGGTGTTTGCTCATGACGACGAAGCCCTGGCGGAGCCGCAGGAGCTTGCCTCGTACCTCGCGCTCGAGCGCGCGCCGCAAATCTGCCGGGGCGACAACCAGCCCCGCCAGCGGGTCGGCGCCGCGCAACACCCGATAGGCCGACTGCATGTCGGTGATCTCGATCGGGAAAGTGTCGACGGCGTGCTCCCACTCCTTCCGGCCGATCAGCAGCGGCGGCTCCGGCTGCGCCTTGCGCCAGGCAGTGAACGCCGGCTCCAGGCGTGCCAGACGCGCTGCGCCCGGGTCGTCGAGCACCAGCAGGAGGTTGATGTCCGAGCGGCCCGGCACCCAGTCTCCCCGCGCAGCGGAGCCGTACAGCACGGCGCTGTAATCGGTGCCCAGTGCGGAATCGACGTCCGCCAGAAAAGGCGTGAGGACCTCGTCTGTCGTCTTGGCCACTAGAAGCTTCCTCCTGATCCACCGCCGCTGAAGCCGCCGCCTCCGCCAAAGCCACCGAAACCGCCACCGCCCCCACCACCCCAACCGCCCCCGCCACCGAATCCGCCGCCGATCCACGGCCCGCCCCAATATATCCCGCGCCGCCGGCCTCGACGACCGAACGAACCGAGCACGATAAAGAAGATGATGAAGATCAGCGGCAGGAGCGAGAGCAGCGGGCTCCCGCGACCGTTGCCGCTCGGTTGCGGCCGGGGCGCGTAGGCGGTGAGCGCAGAATCGCTGACGCCGAATCCCTGGGCGATCTGGCCCACCAGTGCCTGGACGCCCACCACGAGTGCGGGGCCGTACTCCTCCTTCGCCAGCAGCGGGCCCATGACATCGCGCCGGATCATCCCCGCGCGCGCGTCGGTGACGATACCCTCCAGCCCGCGGCCCACTTCGATCCGCACCTTGCCAGTCCCCGGCTTGTGATTCTGCCGCGGAACCAGCAGCAGCACGATCCCCGCGTTGCGCGCCGAGTCACCGATCGAGCCCTTGGCAC
>DASSTY010000154.1:0-5880 GCA_035707585.1 Gemmatimonadales bacterium | reverse complement strand
CGCTACGCCGGTGCTCAACCGATTGGCCGAACTGGCGTACCAGCTGCGGCTCTGCATTCGCGACGATGCGCTCCGTGCCCATGGCGTCGCCTCGTTGAGCGCGCTGCTCACCAGCGACCAGGGAGCGCCCGCGCTCGGCGCGGTCATCGTGGGCGGATCGAGTCGTCCGGGAGATCGGCCGGTGCGATTGAGGCGGCAGCTGGAACCGCCCGCCGGGCCGCACGACGCTGCGCTGCTCGAAGGCATCGACCGGCTCCGGCTTTCGTCGGCGCCCACAATAGAGCTGCTGATTCGCACTGTGCTGCTGCAGGCACTAGCCTCCAGTCCCGCCGCCGTGGCCAGCGCACTGCAGCATTATCGGCGGCTATTGCTCCACGCCCGCGACGCCAGCGAGGCGGGTATGCCGGTCTCGCGCGCAGCGCTGCTCCGCATGACCGATGGACTCGACGCGCAACTTCTCCTCTGGCCCTTGCTCGCGCCGGGTCCGGAGCAGAGCGAGCTGGCACTGGATGATCTCGCCTTGCTGGACGATCTCCTGGTGAGCGCCGCCGATGCCGCCGAGAACGATCCCAAACTGGCCAGGCTGCAGCGGCTGCTCGCAGACGGGAGCTGCACCCTGGTGTTCAGTCGCTCCCGCGCGACGGTGCATTATCTGCGACGGCGGCTGGGTCGTCGCACCGCATGGTGCACCGGCGAGCGCGCGGGAATCGGCTCGACTTCGCTTCGTCGGCAGAACGTACTGGACTGGTTTGGCCCTTCCCCGCCGCTGCCGCAGGGTGGGCCTCGCGTCCTGGTGAGCACCGACGTCGCGGCCGAAGGGCTCGATCTCCCCGCCGCCGAGCGGGTGGTGCACTACGACCTGCCGTGGACTGCTGCACGGCTGGACCAGCGAGAGGGAAGAGCGGCCCGCGCCGGGTCGCGCCACCGGCGAGTTGTCGTGATCCGGTTCCCGCCCCCGCCCGAAATCGAAACCCGCCTGCGCCAGAGTGAAATTCTCGAACGTAAGGCTGTCCTTCCAATGCAAATCGGGCTGGGACACGCGGGGCGGGCGCTCTGGCGATGGCGGGCAGAGTTGTCGGAGCGATGCGGCGAAGGCGAAGGCGCGCCGATCGGCGCGTCGGCCCTGGTCACCCAGTCGGAGCGTTGCGGACTGCTCGCCGGGTACCAGGTGGTTGAGCGCACCGAGCGTTCGCACCGATTGATCACCAGCGTAATCGGCTGGCTCGATCCGGATGGTGAATGGTCGGAGGCGGCGAGTGCGGTCACCCCGCCGCTGCTCGAAGCATTGGCCAGCGGACCGGGAGCAGTCGCCCCGGCGCCGCGCGAGCTGTACCAGGCCGTCGCGCTCCTGGCCGGGCCGATTCACCAGCGACTGCGGCTGATCCGGAGCGGCTGGTGGAACCGGCAGGCAACAGCCGGAAATACCCCAGGGCTGCTCCGTCGGCTGCGCCGCATGGCACAGGGGGCAGCGCGGGACCGCCGGCACGACCGGCTCGGCAGAATCGACCTGGCGCTGGCGCTCGCCGCCGGCGGCCAGACGGCGGGAGAATCCGCCCTGCTGGACGAGCTCGCCGGCCAGACCGACGACCAGCTGACCCGCGCGCTCTTCCGGCTGCCCCCACCAACGCCACAGCCGGGCCCTTTGGAGGCCCGGCTGGTGGGAATCATTCTGTTTCGGCGATGAGGCGCGGGCTACCGAGGCGTGGACTCCCCGCTATCCGGCGATGAGGCGCTGCGCGCGGTTGCTACCTGGCTTCTGCCGCCACCTTCTGCGCCGCGAGCTGCTGCACGATGTGATAACCATCGGACGAGCGGCAGGGCAGCAGATTGAGAAACCCGCTCAGGTTGGCCAGCACCGAGTAGAACACCAGCGAGCCCAGCGCGCTGTGGATATCGAGCGGCTGCGCCAGCCAGGTAAGGACCATGGTGGCGGCAAAGTTGGCCATCCCGCCAGCCGCAGAAATGATGAGCGCCCGCCACGACCCCGGCACCCATTCAAAGCGCCAGACTCGGCGGTAGATGTCGCGGTAGCCCATGGCGCGGGCATCGGCATCCAGAAGCTGGACCGCACCCAGCAGCGGGATGAGCCCCAGATCCACGTTGACGCCGCGAATGGTGCCCTGCCAGACCCGGGGGCCGAATCCGATCCGGACGCCCCAGATGCGGACGCCCAGTACCAGCGCCGCCAGCGCATGGCCGGCTTCGTGGATCAGGAGCGCGGCCACACAGGCGGCACCGCCCAGAAAAACGCTCAGCAGAAAACTGGAAATCATGATGCTCCTCCCGAGGGGCAAGACGCGTTCCGGTTGCCCCGTTCCTCCCATCCAGTTCGGCATAGTGCGCCGATGTCGTTGCACCACAATGATATCGCCATATGGTACCGGGCCGCGGGGAGCCTGGTCACAGCCCGGCGCCGAACCACGCTGCTCGGGCGATACGCCAGAGCGGCAGGATTTCCCTTCGGAGCCCGCCACGCTACGTTCCGCGCCATGCCAGAAATAAACACCGTGCTGTTTGACCTCGATGGAACGCTGATCGATTCGATTCAGCTGATCATTGACAGCTACCACCACGCGCTGGCCGCCCACGGCCTGCCGGCGCGGACCGACCAGGAGTGGCTGGACGGAATAGGAACCCCGCTGAGCGCCCAGTTTGCGCCCTGGGGCCACGAGCCCGGCCGAATAGAGGCGCTGATTGCCACCTACCGGGAGTACAACCTGGCCAACCACGACGCCCGGGTGCGGCCCTACCCCGGTGTCGTGGAAGCGGTGCGGGCGATCAAATCTGCCGGCCGGCGGACGGGGCTGGTAACCAGTAAAAATCGGAACGGAGCATTTCGCGGCCTGACGCTGTGCCAGCTCGAAACGCTGATGGACGTGGTGGTCGGCTCCGACGAGGTCACCAACGCCAAGCCGCACCCGGAACCGGTCGAGAAGGCCGTGGCCCTGCTCAACGCCGACCCCGCGACGACGATCTACGTGGGCGACAGCGTGCACGACATGCAGTCGGGCCGAGCCGCCGGGGTGCGCACGGCGGCGGTGCTGTGGGGACCATTCCGGAGAGAACAACTCGCAGATACCGCACCCGACTACTGGCTCCAGACTCCAGCCGATCTCCTGACGCTGCTCGGCGAGCCGCGATGACGACCGACCGAGCGGGGTCGATCGGCCGCTGACTGCTTTCTGACGGGCTCACGCTACTGTCGGGGCGCTTTCCCCCGACAATTTCATGCTGAGGCCATCGATGACACCGGAGCAGAACGAAGCGGTGGTTCGTCAGAACTTCGAGTTGTTCTGGAACGATGGCGACGGCGATCTGATCGATCAGCTCTACGACCCCGAACACATCCTCCACGACCCGAGCTATCACCTCGAGCTGCTGGGCTGGGATGGCGTACGGAAGTGCATGGAGATCTACCGGGCCGCGTTCCCCAATACCCGGTTCTCGGTTGACGAGCTGGTAGCGCAGGAAGACCGGGTTGCGGTGCGCTGGACGGTGCGCGGAACCCACCTGGGAGATCTTTTCGCCGTCTCGGCCACGGGGCGGCAGGTGGTGGTGTCGGGAATGTCGTTTTTCCGCCTGAGGAACGGCCGGTTGGCCGAAACCTGGATCAGCTGGGATACGCTCGGCCTCCTCCACCAGATCGGGCTTCTGCCCGAACCTCGTACTGCCCTCCTGTCCTAGCGCTTCACTTCCGAGCGGCTCTCACAATCCGGCAAAGAGATCGTCGGTCACCGGCGCCGGCTGGGGCCGGCCGCTCACCAGCGAGTAGTGCTCCAGCGGCAGCATGGTGTACTCGAACGAGCGCCGGTGCTGCTGCTGGGTCTGGTACTGATCGAACGCCCGGCTCTTGGCGGCCAGATGGTCGCGGATGTCGAGCGTGCAGGTGATGGCGCAGCCGCGCACCGCCGGCCGATCGGGCCCCGCCGGATGATCTCCCTCCCAGCTGCAGTAGTAGAGCCGCTCCGGCCGCCACGGCTCCCGCCGAGTGCCGGCATCGGGATACATGGTGAGGTTGGGCGCCAGGAAGAACGCGGCCGTGGCCAGGCGGGAGATGGCGCGATGGTCGGCGTGCCGGTTGGGCGCTCCTTCCGGCCCGAAGGTGACCACCACCTCCGGGCGGGCATCGCGAACGGCGCCTACCAGCTGCGCCAGCAACGGATCGGGGGGCCAGGTGGAGAGCTGGCCATCGGGGAGCCCCAGCGCCAGCACCCGATCCACGCCCAGGACGCCGGCGGCTCTCAACAGCTCGGCCCGCCGTACCACCGCCAGTTCCTCGGGGCCGCTGACCGGAATCCCGCTGCTCCGCCCGGCGTCGCCGTCGGTGGCCACCACCAGCGTCACCTGGCGGCCGGCCAACCGCGACCGCCGGAGGGCCCCCGCAATGGCAAAGGTTTCGTCGTCGGGATGGGCGAAGACGCCCAGAAGAGATTGTGCCATCGGATCTTGCGTTATCAGCCTTTCCGGGCGTGCCGGAGACGGCTATCTTCCCGCCGGTTTTCCCCGCACGTCAGAAGGAAGTTACCATGCGCCTGCTGCCTCGCGATGAGAAGTTCTTTGACCTTTTCACGGCCGTAGCCGAGCTCAACGTCGAAGCCGCCCGCGCCCTTCACGAATGCCTCAAGGTGGAAGGTCCCCACCGCGGTCCCATCGTCGATTCCATCAAGCGGCTGGAGCATCACGCCGATGAAGTTACCCACGACGTGGTGAGCCGGCTCGACCGCACGTTCATTACCCCGCTCGATCGCGAAGATATTCACCTTTTGGCCTCGCGCCTGGACGACGTGATGGACCTGATCGACGGCACCGCCCGCCGGATCACGATCCTCCACGCCGGGCACTCACCCGAAGGCGCCGTGATGCTGGCCGATGTAATTCGCCGCGCCTGCGACCAGCTCCTCTCGGCGGTCAAGGGACTGGAGCGCAACCGAAACGGCGGCGTGCTGGAATCGTGCAAGCAGGTCAAGCTGCTGGAGGAAGAGGGAGATTCGATCTACCACAGCGCCGTGGCCAAGCTGTTCGAGGGAACGCCCGATGCGCTGAATGTGATCAAGTGGAAAGAGATCTACGATACGCTGGAGCGCACGCTGGACAACGCCGAGGACGTGGCCAACGTGCTGGAATCCATCTCCATCAAGCACGCCTGAAATGGACCCGACGGTCCACTTCGTTCTCATCATCATTGCGGTAGCGCTGGCGTTCGACTTCATCAACGGATTTCACGACAGCGCCAACTCCATAGCCACAGTCGTTTCTACCCGGGTGCTCTCGCCGGGCGTCGCGGTGGTGTGGGCCGCGTTCTTCAATTTTCTCGCCGCATTTCTGGTCGGCACCGCGGTCGCGCAGACAATCGGGAAAGGTCTGCTCGACCCGGCGATTGTCGACCCGACTCTGATCCTTGCCGCGCTGCTCGGCGCGATCGCGTGGGACATCATCACCTGGTATCTCGGACTCCCGACTTCGTCTTCGCACGCGCTGCTGGGCGGGCTGGGCGGCGCCGCCATCGCCAAGGCCGGATTCGGCGCGCTGCAGGCGGCGGGCTGGATCATGCCGATCCTCTTCATCTTCATTTCGCCGATTCTCGGCATGCTCCTGGGCCTGGGGATGACGGTTGCGCTGTCGTGGCTTCTGCGGCGGCAGGCACCGGGACCGGTAGACCGGCTCTTTCGCAAACTCCAGCTGCTCTCCGCCGCGCTCTACTCGCTGAGCCACGGCGCCAACGATGCGCAGAAGACGATGGGCGTGATCGTTGGGCTGCTGGTGTCTACCCAGGCGCATTTCATTAACGAGCAGGGAATCCTGCATCACCTGTACGTTCCTACCGCCGACCACATTCCGCTCTGGGTGGAGTTTGCGGCCTATACCGCGATTGCGTGCGGC
>DASSTY010000153.1:0-3467 GCA_035707585.1 Gemmatimonadales bacterium | reverse complement strand
TCCATCGTGGTGCATGCCGGTGCCGGCGCGGCTCAGACGCCGGTGGTCGAATTTGGCGCGATGGCGTATGTCCCGCGCACCAGCGGCACCCGGCTGGTCCAGGTCTCTGCGGTGGGGCCGGGGTATCCCTACTACGGCGAGCTCACCAGTGACCCGCTCTCCGCCTGGAATGGCCTCCAGAACGAGCGCTCTGCGGTAGTCGAGCCGTCGCTGCTCGCATCGCTGGCCGCCCAGGTGGGTGACACCCTGGCGCTCGGCAACGGGCGATTCGTGATCCGCGGTGTCACCGCCAAAATCCCGGGCGACGTCGGGATCCGCGCCGCGCTGGGCCCCCGCGTCTTCATCGCCCAGCGCTGGGCAGCCGCCACCGGGCTGCTCGGCTTTGGCGCGCGGGCCGATTACAACGTATTCGTGCGGCTCCCCGAAAGTGTGCGGGCCGATCCCATCGCTGAACGACTCCGTCCCGAACTTCGAGAGATACGGGTCCGGGTGCGCACCGTGGCCAACGATCAGGCCAACCTCGATCGTACCCTGTCTCGACTCACTGATTATCTCGGCCTGGTTGGGCTGGTTGCGCTGCTGCTCGGCGGACTCGGCGTTGCCAGCGCGATGTTCGTCTATGTCCGGCGCAAACTCGATTCGGTGGCCGTACTCCGCTGCCTCGGCGCCACCGCCGGCGATGTGTTCGGGGTCTTTCTGCTGCAGGCCGCCGCCATGGGACTGGCCGGAAGCATCCTCGGTGCGGTGCTGGGCGCGGTGGTGCAGCAGGTGCTCCCCACCGTACTCGCCGATTTCCTGCCGGTCGACGTCATCCCCGCACTCTCGTGGCCGGCTCTCATAATCGGAGTGGGGATCGGGATTGGCGTGGCCCTGCTCTTTGCCGGACTCCCGCTGCTGGAGGTGCGGCGGGTGCCGCCGCTGGCCGCACTCCGGCGCGACGTGATGCCGGCGCCCAGCCGCCGAGATCCCTGGCGTTGGGGAGTGGTGGTGCTGCTGGCGGTGAGTCTCACGGCCCTGGCAGCGTACCAGGCCGGCAGTTGGGTGACGGGTATCGGCTTCTCGATTGGCGTCGCACTCTCCCTGGTGATCCTCTGGGCCGCCGCCAAACTGCTGCTGAAGCTGCTGCGTCATCGGCTGCCCGCACGCTGGCCATACGTATGGCGACAGGGGCTCGCCAATCTTTACCGGCCGGCCAATCAGACCGTCGGCGTGGTGCTGGCACTCGGATTCGGAACCTTTCTGCTCGCCACGATCCTGCTGGTCCAGGCGACATTGCTGCGCGGGCTCGATCTCGGCGCCGGCACCACTCAACCCAACTTGGTGCTGTTCGATATTCAGACCGACCAGCGCGCGCCACTGGCCGATCTGCTGCGCGAGCGGCAGCTTCCGGTTCAGGGACCGGTGCCGATCGTACCGATGCGAATTCAATCGATCAACGGCCGCGCCACCTCAACGATGCTGGCCGATACGTTGAACCGAGAAGGCGGGCATCCCAGCGGCTGGGCGCTACGGCGGGAATATCGCAGCACGTACCGCGACACCATGGTTGCCACAGAGCAGATTACCGCCGGTCGCTGGTGGACTGGCGCCACCAAACCGGGAGATCTGGCGCAGATTTCAGTCGAGACCGATCTGGCGGGCGAGCTCGGCATCGGCCTGGGCGACACGCTGGTGTGGGATGTCCAGGGACTGGCGGTGCCGACTCGCGTCACCAGTTTGCGGGAAGTCGACTGGGCGCGGTTCGAGCCCAACTTCTTCGTGGTTTTCCAGCCCGGCGTGCTGGAGCCGGCCCCGCAGACCGACGTACTGCTTACTCACGTGGCCGATGCAACAGAGCGGGGCCGGCTCCAGCGCACCGTGGTCGAGCGATTCCCCAACGTCACCACCATCGATCTTTCGCTGGTGCTGAGTGCGGTGGAACGACTGGTGAGCCGGGTCGTGCTGGCGATCCGATTCATGGCGTTGTTCACTCTGGCGAGCGGCGCGCTGGTGTTGATTGGCGCGGTGGCGGGCAGCCGCCGCCAGCGGGTGCGCGAAGGCGCCCTGCTCCGCACCATCGGCGCCGCCCGCGGCCAGGTTCGCCGCATCGTGCTGGCGGAGTATCTCACGCTCGGCGCGCTGGCGGCGATTACCGGGCTCGTCCTCGCCGGCATCGCGAGCTGGGCGCTGGCCCACTTTCTGTTCGACATGCGGTTTCAAATCCCCGCCCTGCCGCTGCTGCTCCTCGCCGCCGGTGTAGTCGGGCTGACGCTGGTAGTAGGCCTGGCCGGCAGCCGGCCGGTTGTGCGGCAGGCGCCGTTGGCGGTGCTGCGGGGGGAGGAGTAGGCCGGCGGAGCCGGCCGGTCGGAGCTCCGCGGCCGCTCCGCGGGCCGCGTCGCCGGTCGGATGCAGCGCCTGCGGCGGCTGCATGGTCGGAACCGGCCCTGCTGGGGCCGGATGGTCGGACGGGTGCACCGACCAGCGTCCAACCGTCGTTCCGACCGGCCCTATATTCCATATCGACTCCCACCCCAAGGAGCCCCATGCTCTCGATTGATCTGACCGGAAAGCGTGCGCTGGTAGCCGGTGTGTCGGACGACGGCGGATTCGGTTTCGCGATCGCCAAGGCGCTGGCCGAGGCCGGTGCCGCGATCTGTGTCGGGAGCTGGCCGCCGGCGCTGGGCATTTTCCAGAAGCTGCTCGAGCGCGGCAAGATGGACGAATCGATGACGCTCTCAGACGGACGCAAGCTGGAGTTCGAGCGGATCTACCCGCTCGATGCCGCGTACGACAGCATGGATCAGGTTCCCGAAGACGTCCGCGACAACAAGCGCTATCGCGAGCAGGGCGACTTCACGATCGCCGGCCTGACCGATCGGATCCGCCAGGACTTTGGCGACCAGTCGCTCGATATCGTGGTGCACAGTCTCGCCAACGGTCCCGAGGTCAAGTCGCCGCTGGTGGACACCAGCCGAGCCGGGTATCTGGCGGCGGTGAGCGTAAGCGCGTACAGCAACATTTCACTAGTGCGCCACCTGGCGCCGATGATGCGCCCCGGCGGCGCCTTCCTGTCGCTGAGCTACATGGCGGGAGAGCGGGTCATCCCCGGCTACGGTGGCGGAATGAGTTCGGCCAAGGCGGCGCTGGAATCCGACACCCGCACGCTGGCCTTCGAAGCCGGCCGCCGCTGGGGCGTTCGCGTCAACGCCATCTCCGCCGGGCCCTGGGCCTCCCGCGCGGCCAGCGCCATCGGGTTCATCGACATCATGATCGACTACGCCAGCCGCAACGCACCGATCGCCGCACCGATCGATGCCAGCGATGTGGGGCAGACAGCGGCGTTCCTCTCCAGCCCGCTGGCGCGCGCCATCACCGGCAGCGTGGTCTACGTCGACAACGGCTTCAATATCATGGGAATGGCGGCGCCGTCGTCCTCGTCATGAGCGGTGAACTTCTTTCGCGCCCCGGCGGTGCGGTCCATCTGCTGG
>DASSTY010000152.1:0-7570 GCA_035707585.1 Gemmatimonadales bacterium | reverse complement strand
CGGACGATTCGCGACCCGGTTCCGCGCGGGCGCGCCGTGACATAGGCAAGATCGCCCGACGGGAAAAACTGGGGGAGCGCTTCGGGGCCCGGGGTGCTGGTGAGCCGCTGCTGGTTGGAGCCGTCGGCGTTCATCAGATAGAGCTCGCTGTTGCCGTCGCGCGCGGAGATGAACGCGATGTGGCTGCCGTCGGGCGAGAACGCCGGCGCCGTGCTTTCCTTGGGCGCGTCGGTGAGCGCGTGCGGATTGTTGCCATCAGCCGTCATCAGCCAGATCTGGCGGGTGCCGCTGCGGCCCGAGGTATAGGCGAGCTGGGTGCCGTCGGGACTCCACGCCGGCTCGCCGTCGCCGCCGGTGCCAAGAGTGATTCGCCGCAGATCGCTGCCATCGGCGTTCATCAGGTAGATGGCGAAGGTGCCGATCCGGTTGGAGCTAAACGCGATTCGGGTGTGGTCCGGGGAAAATACGCCGTCGATATCGGCCGCGCTGTCGCGCATCACCGGGAGGAACGTGCCCGGCGCAGCGAGCCGCAGCGTGTAGAGATCGAAATTGCCGCCGCGATTGGAGCTGAGCAGCAGGTCTCCCGTCACATACAGATCGGCGTGCGCCTGCTGGCCCCACGGCGCGGTGGCAGTGATGACGCTGTGACCGAGTCCGCCAGCGACCACCACACCATCGTTGCCGACCAGAGCGACCGACGGATTGCTGGAACTCCAGGTGAGATCGGGGGCGGTGCCGGACGGCTTGCCGCTCTGGTCGAGGAGGTGCGCCGTGAGAGTGTCGCGGCTGCCGAGCCGGAGGGCGAGCCGGGCCGGGTCGACTCCGATCTTGCCGGGAACGACAGTTACGTTCCACGTCGCCGGCGGAAACCCGGCGAGGCGCGCCGTTATGGTGGTGTTGCCGAGGGCGCGGCCGGTGAGCAGGCCGGAGATGGTATCGAGCACTGCCAGCGTGGTATCACCCACGCTCCAGGTGATGTGGGCTTCGGGAATCGGAGTGGAATCGGCAGCTTCGGCGGAGGCGCGGAAGGCGTGAGTGCCGCGCACCGGCAGGATGATCGGCGTGCCGAGCCGCGGCGACACCACGAAGCTGGCGGCGGCGCGGTGGACCCGAATCGGGATTCGCTGCGCCTGGCCGTAGCCGGTGACGACCAGCTCGGTGGTGCCGGAGTAACGGCCTTCGATGACACCATCCTGATACGCGCGGGCGATGCCGCTGTCGACCACCGTCCAGGTGAGGCCACTCTGCAGTTGCCGGCCTCCCTGTGACGGGATGATTGCACGGAGCGTGTCGCGCTCGGAGGGACCCAGCACCAGCCGGGTGACCGGAATGACGAACGCAGCCGGCGAGACGGTGATCTGTGCGGTGCCCGCCAACCCGCCGGCGCTGCGGGCTTCAACCAGTGCGGTGCCGGGTGCGACACCGGTTACGCGGCCGCTGGAATCGATCGTTGCGACCGATGGTTGAAATGAGCGCCAGGCGACGCGCACCGGATCGGCCGGCGAGCCGTCGCCTCGCAGCGGCCGCGGCGCGAGCTGCAGCGACTCGCCGGGCAGCAGCGTAGCAGCCGGTGGATCGACCGCGAGCACCACGGCATTGGCAGCGGAAGCGTGAGTGAGTGTGTCTGCTGTTGAGGCGGGCGTCGCTACGGGCTCGGCCGGCGTCGATGACGCGATGACCAGGAGAGCCAGCGCGGCTCGGCGACCCTGCGCCCGCGCCTCGATCTTGGCGAGACCGGGATGCCGTCCCGATACCGTGCCGTCGGGTGCCACGCTGGCGACCAGCGTGTCTGAACTCCAGAAAGTGAACCGCGCGCTCGGCAGAAGATTGCCCTGCCCGTCGAAAGCGGCGGCCAGCACCGTGCGCTGGTGGCCAACCGCCAGCGTCATCGTGTCGGGCGTGATCTGGATTTCGGCAACCGACTGGGCCCCAGCCCGAGGAGGGGCCAGGAGCAGTGCCAGAAGGGCACCGGCCAGGGCCCAGCGGATCCGGGAGGTGGCGGCGGCAGGCGTCCAACGCACGGCTGATGTCCTAATCTGCTGGGAGCGCGCCGCCGTTCGGGGCCACGCGAGTATCGGGTATAAGGAAAGCATAATTATATCAAACTCTTGCACGATAACGAAATGTGTGCAATGTATATGCAGTGACATTCCCGGGCGTTGCGGCTGGCGCCCGATCCTGGCGGCGGGAGGCGCCGTACACGCGTTCGGAGGAACCCACGATGGCCGAGCTGCACAACATGGAGATGGGGTGGTCGGGCTCCGGGTGGATGGATCCGCTGCCCACGTCGAGTGAGCCGTTGCCGCCCGTGCCCCCAGCTCCCGCCCCCATGCCAGTGGCCGCTCCGGCCCAGCCGGCAGCGTCAACCAGCACCGGCGACAGCACCGCCCGCCCAGCCGGCCGTTCGGCGCCCAGGAAGAAGAAAGCGCCGGCCAGGAAGCCGGCGGCCCGGAAGGCGGCGAAAAAGTCGCCCGCCCGCAAGGCCGCCAGGAAGGCGGCGAAGAAGACCGCCAGGAAATCTGCCAAGAAGACCACCAGAAAAACCGCCAGGAAGTCCACCAAGAAGGCCGCCAAACGGCCGGCCCGGAAGGCTGCCCGCAAATCGGCGAAGAAGTCGCCCAAGCGCTCGGCCCGGAAGCCAGCCCGCAAGTCGGCGAAGAAGGCGACGCGGCGGTAGACGGACAGACGGACGGGCGGACGGACAGACGGACAGACGGACAGGTGGACCGACGGTGGCCCTGCCGTCCCGTCCTCCCGTCTTCCCGTCAACTGTCCGTCTGTCCGTCCGTCCGCCTGTCTCCCACTTGCATCCCCCTGACCCCGTGGCCAGCTTCCTGTCGTTCATGACATCCATATCCAGGGACGGGTGGATACCCCTGCATGGTCACTCATCCAATGATTGACCGACGGCTGCGGAGCGGCCTCGGGAGGTGGGCTCTCGCCTTGCTGGCGGGCGTCTCACTCGTGTCCGGCTGCCGTAAGGGTCCGCCCGAGGGAATCGCCCTGGTGGGCGCTACCGTCATTGACGGTACCGGCGCGCCGCCCAAGACCGATCAGGTGGTGGTGGTGCGCGCCGGGAAGATCGAATCGATCAGTTCGGTCTTCGGATTCGACGCGCCCAAGAACACCCGCGAGATCAACGTCGGCGGCCGGTTCATCATTCCGGGGCTGATCGACGCACACGCCCACGTCACCCGGTGGATGCTGCCGCGGTATCTGGCCTACGGTGTCACCTCGGTGCGCGACACCCACGGCACGCTCGACAGCATTCTGGCCATCCGCGATGGCGCGGAGCTGCATTCGTTTGCCAGTCCGCGGATCTACACCGCCGGTTCGATGATCGACGGCGTTCCCGCCACCTACGCCGACGCGATTCCGGTCCAGAACCCGACCGAAGGGCGCAAGGCGGTGGATAAGCTCGCGGTGGCGGACGTTGACTTCATCAAGGTGTATACCCGGATCACCCCGGCGCTGCTGGGTCCGATCATCGACGAGGCGCGCACCTTCAAGCTGCGGGTCAGCGGCCACCTGGGGCTGACCGATGCGCTGACCGCCGCTCGGCTCGGGATTCATTCGATCGAACACATGAGCGGCATCCCCGAAGCGGCCAGCTCCAATCCGGCACCGTTTTTCGCGGCCCACCGCGCGGGGTTCTTTACCGGCTGGACCTATTTCGAGAAGAGCTGGGCCAATCTCGATTCCGCCTCGCTCGACCGGGTGGCGCACGAGCTCGCCAGCCGCAAAGTCGTGGTGGTGCCGACGCTGGTGCTGCACGATATCTTCAGCCGGCTGGATGACCCGGCGGTGGAGTCGGATAGCGCACTCCGCGATGTCCCCAAGGCGGAGGTGACCCGGTGGAACGTGCCGGGAATGATTCAGCGTGCCGGGTGGGGCCCCGCCGATTTCGCCGCGTTCCGCGCCTCGCGTCCCAATCAGGATCTGTTCATCCGGCTGTTCCAGGCGGCCGGTGGCACCGTGGCGACGGGAACCGATGCCGCTAATCAACTGCTGGTCCCCGGCAAGAGTGAGCATCAGGAGCTGGCACTGCTCACCGCCGCCGGGCTCACTCCCAACCAGGCCCTTCAGGCCGGCACCCGCAACGCCGCCACCCTGCTCGGCGCCGATTCACTCGGCGTGCTGGCTCCCGGGAAGGTGGCCGACCTCGTGATCCTGACCAGGAACCCGCTGACCGACATTCGGAACACCCAGAGCGTGGAGCGGGTGATGGTGCGCGGGGTGCTGTTCCGAGCCGATTCGATCCGCTCGCACTGGTAGAGCAGTCGGTGGCGTTTTTTCGGGTGGCGCTGGCCGCAGGGCTGGTTGCATTATGGTTCTTGCTCTATGAGCTGGCACTGGGGCATCGGGAGGAGCCCGGGAGTTGGCTCAGAGGCACCCTTCCAGAGTACCTTGGGGAAGCCGTCCTGCTCACCGCCCTCGGGGCGCTCTGGTTCGCCAGTCTGGGCCACGGCGGGTGGGTACTGGTCTTTCTGCTGCTTGGGCTATTAATGGAATGGCCGCTTCGGTTTCGGGGCGGCAAACGTAACGTCAAACCCGGCCGGCGCCTCCTCTGGATGGCGGCAGGCGTGGGGCGCATTGTTCTGGCTGGAGGGATTCTCGGATGGATACTGTCGTAAGCTCGTCTCAGTCACTTACCCGCGCGGCCGATCGGCTCGGCGCCTTCTTCGCCGATCAGCCAACCCGCCAGGGGATTCTGGCACGCAGCGCGCTGGGCCGCCCCACCGCGTACGATGACGCGCTTCGAGAGCGGCTCATCGCGGAACTTCGGGGAGAGACACGGCTGGACGGCTCGGTAGGCGGCTCGGTGCTCCCCACCATCTGGCGGGCGCATGAGCTGATGGATCTGGGCCACCGGGGAGACCAGGCGGGCAGTATCCGGGTGATGGGCTGGGTGCTCAGTCTGCAGGGAAAACCCGGCGCCTTCGGCGAGGGGTGCGCCGATTCACGGCACCAGCATCGGGTCTGCGAGCACTACATGAGCGGCTTCTTTTCCGCCGCACCGCCCACCCAGCGGCTGGCGCCGGTCACCCTGCCCAACGGCAAGCCCTTCCGGGCCGAAGCCGCCGCCCGGTTTGCGCTGAGCTGCCTGGCGCTCCGGGCCGCGCTCCGCTCGGGGCACGAGGGGCGCCCGCTGGTAGAGCAGCATCTGGTGAGTCTGGGCCGACTGGCAGAGGGGTTCGAGGACTGGGGCGGCTACTTCGCGCCCGATATGGTTGCGTCGGCACTGTATGGGTTGGCGCTGGCCGGGCCGCAGCATCGTCCGGCGGTCGAGCGAATCACCGCCGTGCTCCTGGCCAACCAGAACGACGACGGCACCTGGCACAACGCCGACCTCTTTCATACCCTCGAAGCGCTGATCACTGTGGGGAGCGCCGATGCGCGCGAGGCGGTGCGGCGGGCTGCACCGGCGCTGATGGCGCGCCAGCGGGCCGATGGCACCTTTGGCGGGGCTGCCCAGCAGGAGCGGGCGCTGATTGGACTGCGGGCGCTGCTTATCGCGGCAGACGAGGCCTGATCCCGCCCGCTGGCGCGCCGCTAATGCGCCAGCGGAATCGAAGGCAGAGGCGGCAGCGACGGACTGATTTCGATCAGGGCCCGCGCCGCATCCAGCACGGTGTTGGGCGCCGGCAGGCCACTGTACTGCGCCGCAAACAGAAACGCCACCAAACCAAGGGGCTCCAGCGCCGCCAGCAGCTCGGCGTTCGGCCGCCCATCCGGTACAATCAGACAGATCGGAGAATCAGGGGCATCGGCGGCCAGCATGGCGAGGTCACGAACGACCGTGGCCGGGTCGGGCGCCGAGGCGAGATCGCCAACCAGCACGGCGCCGACGGCAGGGATGCCGGGGCGAGCGGGGCGCAGCTGGCGGTAGGGGGGTTCAAGGCGGTAGCAATGCGGAGCCATTCCCGAGCAACTCCTGGTAGGGGACCAACGTCGAGCAGACCTGCCGCAGAATGTGGATTGCGGTACAGGGGACGTCAAGGGAGGGGTTGCTAGGGGCTAGGCGCTAGGGGCTAGAGCGTCACCCCCGCGAAAGTCGTCACCCCCGCGAAAGCGGGGTCCACCCGGCTGGATTCCCGCTTTCGCGGGAATGACGGTCGCGTACACTGTCTAGCCCCTAGCAACTAGCAACTAGCAACTAACATCTAACGACAAACATCTAACGACTGGCGACTACCATGAAACTCGTCTGGAGTGCGGCGCTCGTTGCGGCGGTGCTGGCTGGGTGCCATTCCGATTCCGCATCGCACGCGATGGCGTGGCACGGGACGGTGGATACGCTGGGCGACACCATCGTGGTGACCACGGTGAGCGGGTGGACCGGGAACGATACGGCGGCCGCGGTGGTGGATTCGGTGGCGCCGTTCAGCGCGGGGGCGGAGCTCAACCGGCCCAGCTCCATGGTGCGCCTTGCCAATGGCGATCTGATCGTGGTCGATGTCGACCATCTGGTGCGGATCGGGCCGGATGGCGCGGTGCGGGGCACGATCGGCCGGCAGGGCAGCGGCCCGGGGGAGTTTCAGCAGATCGGTGGGCTCGGCGTGACGACTGGCGATACCATCATGGTGTTCGACACCGGCAATTCCCGCGTCACCCGCTTCACCGCCAACGGCGATCTGGTCGATTCGCGGACCTCGGCACTCCATTTCACGAATACCGGCTTTTCCGATGGCGCCCGGATCCCGGCAACCGGAGACATCGTGATCGGCGGCATGGGGCCGTTTCACCGCAACGGCTCCCCCACTGCATTCGCGGTCGAGGTGCAGCGGGCCGGCAGTGATTCGGTCGAGGTGGTCGACTCGCTGGTCGGCCCCTCCTTCGTCATGAAGGGATCCGGCAGCTCGGGTGTGATGATGCTGGGCCCCCGCGATCTGTTCGATCGGGTGCCGATGTTTGCGGTCAGTAACGACGGCAAGGTTGCCGCGACCGACGGACTCGACTACTGCATCGAGGTGGACTCGATCGGGGCGGGGCGGCATCGGCGCGTGTGCCGCCAGTTCGCCCGGGTGCCGGTCACCGACGCGGTACGTCACCCGGATATCGACGCCGTCGCTCAGCGAATCGGGATGAGCGACGCCCAGCGAAAGTCGTACACCCAGATGATCGGCAGCATTCACGTCGGTGACACTCACAATGCGATCTCCCGAGTTCAATTCGACGATGCCGGCCGGCTCTGGGTCCGGATCGTGGACAGCGCGCAGGCGGGAGTCCATCCGTGGCTGGCGGCGCGCGATGCATCGCTCCGGCCGGCGCACTATGTCTGGGATGTATTTGGCAGAGACGGCCGCCAGGCGGGCCGAGTCCTCTTGCCGAGCACGTTCGATCCGCGGGAAATCATGGGGGACACCGTATATGGGATTCTGGAACTGGATACCGGGGAGCAGGTGGTGGGGAAGGGAGTGGTGCGTCATGGGCCGTAGGTCGTGGGTCGCGGCGTTAGCGGTGATCACGGCGTGCGGCGGTGGGGAGCGGGACGCCGGATTGGGTACGGTTACCGTCGACACGCTGCCCAGCGGGATCGTGTCGGTCCAGAGTTCGGGGCCCACGGCCT
>DASSTY010000151.1:0-2374 GCA_035707585.1 Gemmatimonadales bacterium | reverse complement strand
CACTACCAGCGGCTCCGCCGGATCAATGTACCCCTCGATGACGATCTCCGCCTCGGCTGGAACATCCAGCTCGCAGGTGACGGCGCGCGCCAGCTCCACCGGAGCGCCGCGGAGAAAACCGGCAATGAGAAATTCGTCGATGGTGGGCGGAAGCGGCGCCGACGCCGAATAGATGCTGGCCGGATCGCCACCCAGCGCGATCACCACCGGCATCCGCTCGCCCCGCGCCGCCATTTCGCGCCAGTGCGCGGCGCCCACCTTGTGCCGCTGCCAGTGCATCGCCAGCGTGTCGCGGCCCAGCACCTGCACCCGGTACATCCCGACGTTGCGAATCCCCCGCGCCGGATCGGTGGTGATCACCATCGGCAGAGTGAGATACGGTCCGCCGTCTCCCGGCCAGGTGGTGAGTACCGGAATCTTCTGCAGGTTTATCTCGTCACCCTGAAGCACCACTTCCTGGCAGGGCGGCTTCCCGCCCCGGTGTTTGGGCGGAAACCGCGACAGCTCCGCCAGGCGCGGCAGCATCGAGAGCTTGCCCCAGAGTCCATCCGGCACCTTCAATTCCAGCAGCTCCGTAATCCGCTCGCCGATTTCATCGAGCCGCTCGACGCCGAGCGCGAGCGACATCCGCTGCATCGAACCGTAAAGGTTGATGGCCACCGGCGTCGGGCTGCGGGTGCCGTCATCAAGCAGCACATGTTCGAACAGCAGCGCGGGGCCGCCGCCGGGGCTTTTCATGACGCGGTCGGCGATCTCCGCGATTTCCAGCCGAGCCCGCACCGGTTGGCTGATCCGCACCAGCTCGCCGATCCGTTCGATGGCCGCGATGAATTCGCGGAGGTTGTCGAGCGCCATGTCAGACCCTGGTTCCGACGTGCATCGCCGTCACCCCGCCAGTGAGCAACTGGAAGCGAACCGAGCCGAAACCGGCCTCGGTCATGATCGTGGCAAGCTGTTCCGGTCCGGGAAAATATCGGGCGGACTCTGGAAGCCAGCTATAGGCGGTCGTATGTTTCGAGACGAGACGCCCGACTTTTGGCAGAACATGACCGGCATAGAGCGCGTGCAGCATCCGCATCGGCTGGTGCGCCGGCTGACTGGTTTCGAGCACCACCAGCCGAGCGCCGGGCTTGAGAACCCGGGCCGCCTCGGCCAGGCCGGCCGCGAGATCGGCAAGATTGCGCAGCCCCCAGCCGACGGTGGCGCCGTCGAAGGTGGCGTTGCGATAGGGGAGCACCAGTGCATCGGCGGCAACGGCAGCGGCGCGATCGGTCTTGTGAGTGCCGAGCCGCAGCATCGGAAGAGCAAAGTCGGTGGCGGCGATGCGTCCGCTGAAGCCGGGTTCGGCAGCCAGCAGCGCGGCAAAGTCCATCGTGCCGGCGCAGAGATCGAGGTAGCATCCGGCGGGTGCGCGCTGCCAGTCGAGCTGGCGAATGGCGAGGCGGCGCCAGCGCTGGTCGAGGGTGAGGCTGATGATCCGATTGAGCCGATCGTAGGTCGGCGCGATCGCGGTGAACATGGAACGGACGTAGTCCCGCTTCTCCGGACCGCCGGTGACCGGTAACTTCGTATCGGAGGCGAACATAGGCGCGCAATGTAGTCCGGCCGGAAGCAGCTCCGCAAGCGGCTCCGCACACGATGGCTGATGCTCGACCCCACCTGGCCGGCCTGTCCGACCAGGAGGTCGTCGCTCAGGCGCGCCTGGGCAAGGAGACCGCGTACCGCGAACTGATCCGCCGGTACGAGCGGCCGATCTTTTCGCTGATCTTCCGGATGGTCCGGAACCGCGAGCTGGCCGAAGACCTCACCCAGGAAACGTTCATCAAGGCGCTCAACGCCATCGAGAGCTACCGGCCGGAATTCAAGTTTTCATCCTGGATCTTCAAGATCGCCAACAATGCGGCGATCGATCATCTGCGGCGGCGGGAGCTCGACACCCTGTCGCTGGACGGCTCGCCTCATGCTGAAACGCCGGAAGCGATCGAGGCGACGGCGTTGCAAATTGGATCACGCGGCGAGAATGCCCTCGATATGGTGGCCTCCAAGGAGCTTGGTGCCGAAATCGAAGCCGCGATCGGGCGGCTCCGGCCCGAATATCGCTCCTGCATCCTGCTCCGCCATGTAGAAGGTTATGCCTATGAGGAGATCGCCGAAATGCTGGATCTCCCACTCGGTACAGTGAAGACGTACATCCACCGCGCGCGGAACGAATTGCGCGAGAGTCTGGGGCATCTGCGCGAATGAAACCTTCACCTGACGGGCCGCGTATGTGGGGCGGATTATGACGGGAGGCCCTGTGCAGTATCCGAGTCAGGAAGACATCGATCGCCTGCTGGCATCACTGCCGCAGTGGAGCCCCCGCCCCGGCCTGGCC
>DASSTY010000150.1:0-7308 GCA_035707585.1 Gemmatimonadales bacterium | reverse complement strand
GTTCACCCGGAGGTCCGGTGCTTCGTTCGCTGATGCCGAGGCGGAGCGACCGATGACCGGATGGCTGTTCGACGATCCCGACGCGCCCACATCGGCGGAGCAGCGCGCCATGGAGGAGCTCGGCGCCGCGATTCCGCCGCTGATCCGATTCGGCACCTCGTCGTGGACCTATCCCGGCTGGCGTGGGCTGGTGTATCACCGCGAGTATCCGGCGCGCGGCGCCGCAGCAGCGATGCTGGAGGAATACGCCAGATTTCCGCTTTTCCGCACCGTGGGAATCGACTCCACGTTCTACGCGCCGCCCACTCCCGCAACGTTGCAGTCGTATGCCAGGAACCTGCCCGCCGGTTTTCCCTGTGTCTCCAAGGTGTGGGACCGGGTGACGATCCACACCTTTGCCGGTGCGCGCGAACCGGGCCGAGCCGGCCAGCGCAATCCCGATTTTCTCAATCCATCGCTGTTCATCGAAGCGGTGTACCAGCCGGCCCGGGAATCGTTTGCCGAAAACCAGGGGCCGTTCGTATTCGAGTTTCAGCAGATTCCGCGAGCGGGCGGGTTTGGGGCGGAAGAGTTTGCCGAGCGGCTCGATGAATTCTTCGGCGAGCTGCCGCCGGAGGGTCGGTATGCGGTGGAGCTTCGCAACGAGGAGTTTCTGACGCCGATGTACTTCGCGGTGCTGCGCGAGCACGGAGTGGCACATCTGTTCAATTCATGGACCCGGATGCCGTCGGTTGGTGAGCAACTGGACTTGCCGGGAAGCATCACCGCACCGTTCATCGTGGCGCGAGCGCTGCTCCGTCCCGGGCGCACCTACGAACAGGCGGTCAATCGCCTGGCGCCGTACGATCGGATCCAGGATCCCAACCCGGCTGTGCGGAACGATCTGGCTCGGCTCGCCCTCACCGCGTTGCAGACCGGATTGCCGGCATTCATTCTGGTGAATAACCGGCTGGAGGGATGCGCGCCGGAGACGATTGCGGCGGTGGCAAGGCTGCTGGAGGAATCGCGGGCAGGCTGAAGGCGGTGGCCGTTGCTCCAGGTGCGACATTTGCGTATATTTAATACGCCATATGACGGGAGCGGCATGATGACGGCTTCCACAGTTGCCGCCAAGCTGGGCGGCCGCACGGTCCTCAAACGGCAGGTCCAATCTGAGATCGAACTCGCGCGCCTGGTGCGTGCCGGTCTCCCGGTGGGCGCCCTGACCCACTTTCTCCGATGGATCGCCGCCGGCGAACTGTACCCGCTGGTCGGCTCTCCCCGCACGCTCCAGCGGAAACGTGCTTCGGGAACCCGGCTCTCTCCCGACGAGTCAGATCGCCTTGCCCGTGTGGCGCGCCTGCTGACCAGGGCTGAAGCCGCCCTCGGCAGTACCGACAGGGGGCTCCACTGGCTTCGACGCGAAAACCGGGCGCTCGGCGGGGCCCGGCCGCTCGACCTCCTGGACAGTGACGCCGGCGCACTGGCTGTCGAACGCGTGCTCGGTCGTATCGAACACGGCGTATACAGCTAGCCCGCGTCAGCATGCTGGTCTATCGGATCTGCCGAAGACAGTTCGCGGCGCTGGATGGAGAGGGTGCGCGGCGCTTCGGCGGAAGGTGGAACGAGCCCGGCGCACCGGTCGTGTATACCTCCAGCAGCGCCGCTCTCGCCGCGCTGGAGCTGCTGGTTCATATCACTCCCGCCGAAGCTCCTGAGGATCTCGTACTGCTCACGATCGAAATCCCCGACAACGCCGCCGGTGCCCGGCTCGACCGGGGGCGCTTGCCTGGCGACTGGGCGAGCGCTCCTGGAGATTCGCGGTTACGCGCGTTGGGGATGGATTGGCTCGAACGTGGGGAGACGCTCTACCTGCAGGTACCTTCTTCGCCCGTGCCAGAGGAGTTAAACGTTCTGCTGAATCCGGCCCACCGCGACTTCGGCCGCGTGAGGGTCGTCGCACAACGGGCGTTCACGTTCGATCCGCGGCTGCGGTGAACGCGGGTCACCTTCAGCCGCCGCCCACCGCCCGCTCCAGCTCCCCCTCCAACCCCAGCGACTCACAGATCCGCTGAATCGTCTGGCCAATTTTGTTATTGGGGGTCGAAGCGCCGGCGGTGATTCCGATGACACTCACACCAGCGAGCCATCCGGCCGCCACCGCTTCCTGCTTGCTGCCTACCGGCTGATGCCGCACGCTCCGCGCCGCAACATCGATGCAGTCGGCATCTTCGATATGATACCCGCGGGCCCCCTTTTCCTGCACCAGCTCGGCCAGATGCGCCGTGTTACTGGAGTTGTAGCCGCCCACGATCACCATGGCATCGAGCGGCTCTTCCAGCAGCTGCACAATGGCGTCCTGCCGCTCCTGCGTTGCGGAGCAAATGGTATCGAAACTCCGGAAATGTTCCTTCAACTCGTCGCTGCCATAGCGCCGAGCCATCGCCTGGCCGAACTGTGCCGCGATCGCCAGTGACTCGCCTGAGAGCATCGTGGTCTGATTGGCCACGCCGACTCGAACCAGATCCCTGCCAAAATCGAATTCCGGAGAGATCGCCGCCGCAAATTTTTCCGCCAGTGGCGCAGCATCACCGCCCTGCTCGATGTAATCGCACACCATCTTCGCTTCGGCCATGTCGAACACCACCAGATAGCGCCCGCCGGGGTGTTTCATCACCTGGCTCGCGGTGGCCTTGGTCTCTTCGTGCCAGTGCTTGCCGTGGATGATGGCGGTGTAGCCATCGCGGGCGTAGCTCTCGACCCGCTTCCAGACGTTAAGCACCGAGCCGCAAGTGGTGTCTACCAGGATGCAGCCCAGCTCCTTGAGCCGCTGAAAATCGGCGATGGTGACACCGAACGCCGGCAGGATGACGACATCGTCCGCGGTGATGCCCGAAAAATCGAACGCCCCCGCTTCACGCCGCTGCAGCGTGGTGATTCCCATGTCGCGCAGCTTGCTGTTGACGTGCGGATTGTGGATGATCTCGCCGACCAGGAAGAGCCGTTTGTCGGGAAATTTGGTGCGGGTTTCGTAGGCGTACTCGACGGCACGGTCGACTCCGTAGCAGAACCCGAACTCGCGAGCCAGCCGGAAGGTGAGCGGACCAACGGTCAGCCGGTAGTCGTTGGCGCGGAGGGCTTCGACGATGCCGCTATGATAATCGGCGGAAAGCTGCCCCTCGATGGCGTGCTTGAGGCCGAATCCCTTACGGAAGTATGTCAGTTCCATGGGTGGAATCTACACCGGCGACGCAGGGGACGGACCTGGGCACCACCGGTACCTTGTCAAAGGTTCCAGTCAGACGGACCTCGCCGCTGTCGTTGCCCACCCCCCTGAGCCGCACGTCGAAACGGCCAGCCGCCACGGTGCCAACACGGCTCAGCTGAACCATGCCACGATCGGCCTGGTAGCCAACCACCCGCGTCTTGCCGAGCCAGCGGAGCGCGGCACCGGCCACGGGCTTCAAGATCGGACGGCCCTGAGGCGGGGGCTCGCGCACCTCATACCGCCCCGGCTCGGGGCGGGTCCGTGAATGAATTGCCAGCGCCAGCCCGGTGTCTCCCCGAATCGCCATGATCGTGAATGCCTGCGCGGAATCACACCACTCCGCCACCGCCGGCGCCCTGAAGCTGCCAGTGTCGGCGCCGGTCCACTCGCCGCTCACCTGCCCCCCGGCATCCTTTGGCACGTCGGGATGATCCTTGCACCCGAGCAGGAGCAGCAGCCCCGCAGCCAAGAGCCACCCGGTGCAACGCATCAGCGCGGCGCCTGCAGCACGATGTCGAACCGCCAGCGTCGGTCGAGCGACGGCGAAAACGGCCGGCTCAGATCGAGCCGCAGAAGACTGGTCCGGAAGAGCGGGCTGTAGAAGGTGACGCCCACGCCGCCGCCGACCAGCGCCTTCGACTGAAAAACCCCGTCCACCGCGCCGGCCTGACCTGCATCGACGAAGAACACCGGCTGCACTCCTCCGCCAAATGGTGTGACGTCGAACTGCGCCGACCAGAACGCTGCGCCCTGCCGGAAGCCGTAGGCAAAGCCGCGCACACTGCGCTGTCCGCCCAGACGAAAGGCCAGTTGCGGCAATGTGGGGGTGGTAGCCGCGCCGGCATGGAGCCGCAGGGTGGCTCCTCGACCCCCACCCACTGAGCGGCTGAGTGAACCGAACACCCGCGCCCCACTCCGCCCGGCACCGGCCAGTCCCTCCGCTCCCACGCGCCAATCTACCTTGCCGAAACCGATCACGCCGACGTTGAGACCGCCGAAGGTGCCTTCGACGATTGGCGGATTGGGCGGAAATTCACCGGTGCCGCCGAGGAAATCGTTGACCGCCGAGCCGGCTGCGCGCGCCACACTCTCCTCGCGCTCGCCTCGTGCGGCAACGGTCAGGTCGACTCCACTGCCGATCGAGCGGCGATAGCTCACCGCGCCGCCTTCCGCCAGGAGATAATCGGCTTCGTCATGTGCCGCGAACAACGCGTTGAGCGAGCGGCCGAAGCTGTGTGCCGACACGAACGGATCGACATCGACTATGTCGCGATAGCCTTCGATGGTAAGCCGTCCCGACGGCGCATCTCGCACCAGCGCCAGGCGGCCGGTGATGCGCTGGTCGCTGAATCCGTAGCGCAGCGTTCCATAGAGATCGGTAAAGCTCACCGGCATCCGCAGCCGATACCCCGCGCCGAGCGATACGCCCTGCACCCGGTCGTAGCGGAAGACATCGGTGAGTCGCTGGAAACCGATGCCCATCGCCCGCTGGCCGGTGAGTTCGTCCGGCAGCCGCTCCGCCATTCCCGCGAGATCGGCGCGCAATGCCCGGACTTCGCGATCATCTTCGGGCGATGTCTTCAATTTGAGCGTGTCGGTCCACCCGGCGTACTGGTCCAGGGAATCGTCGGGCGGCCGGTTGATCTGGAACTCTCCGCCCAGCCACTTGCCGCGCGACTGGTGCACACTGCTGTCAGCCTGGGCAAAGACCAGCGGCGGACCGGTATTGATGGTGTAGTCGCTGAACGTGGTAACCGCGCGGAAGCTCACCGCCGATCCGAGCAGCGGAATCTCCAGCGTTCCCGCCAGCAGCTGGCGATAGGGCATCCAGTAGCCCTGCTCGATGGCGTATTCCAGGTCGGCATCGAGCGTCACGAATCGATTCACCAGCGAATTGGCCCATCGCGCCGATCCCGAGTCGCCATCTTCACGAGGATTGACCCAGAGCTCGGTGCCGACGTATCGGAAGGTGAACCGCGCCACATCGGCGGTGGCGGAATCGAGCCAGATCCTGCCGGTTACCAGCGACGGCGCGGGGCCTTTGGGCGTCACTTCGACGGCGTAGAGCCGCCGCCGCCCGACACCGGGAGCCGTCATCGCGAGACTGTCTACCAGCGTGTACCGATACCACTCCGGCGCCCCGCCCGCGAGCGGATGCAGCGCGCCCACCGCCGGCACCTCGTCGCTCACGATCCGCAACGAATCTCCCGCGGTGCGCGGCACGAACCAGGGCCGGGTGAAATGACTCGAGAGCGGACCGACACCTTCGCGCTCAACGCCGCGCCGGCCCAGCACATCGACCTGCAGGTCGTTAGGCGCCTGCCACTCCGCCTTGAGCGCCTGCTCTTCCACCGCCAGCGGTGCGTAATGTCCCCAGCGGCTCCGGGCCGCGGCCAGGGTGAGCTGGTATTTGAGCTGAGCCGTGTAGTGGGTGACGGCGGTGTCGGCTTCGCGCCGGCGGGCAATTCCGCGCATCACCAGCGCGCGGGTAGCGGAGTCGGCGAAGGTGGGAAGCGAATCAGATAATGGAAGGGAACCTTGCAGCGCGGCGAGCGTAAGCGCCGTCAGGACGGTAGCGACCATCGGCTCCGCCCGTCTCGATGGAGACCATAGGCCTTGAGACGGCGCCAGAGCGTGGTGCGGCTGATCCCGAGATTCTTGGCGGTTTCGGCCAGCCGCCAGCCGTGCGCGTCGAGCGACTTGACGATCGCCTCTTTTTCGCGCTCGGCCAGAGTGGTCGGACCGATGTTGCCGGGGATGAACATCGCCTCACCCAGTTCCAGCGAGCCGATCCGAAGGGGACGGAGCCGGCCGCCCAGCGTAGCCAGCCGCGGCAGCAGATCGGAGGCACCTTCGGCGAGATCCACCCCCTGGAGAACTTCGCGGGCCTGCTGGTTGATGTAGATGACACGTCCCTGATTATCGAAAACGACAACCCCCTCGCTGAAACCATCGAGCAGGGCCTTGGCGAGCGGGGAGAAAACGGACGGCAATGGCGTAGGCGACGATGCGGTATCGGGCATGAATCCCATACGGTCGAAGGCCTTGGAGGTTTCAATTCGGGACATCTGAGGCGCTTTCAGCGCTCTCTGTCAAGGTAGCTCGAAATCCCGGCTTGTTCCAGCCCGGAACGGCTGGCGGGGTCAGTGGCGCCGTCCCGGCCCCCTCCCGCCGCGGCCACGGCCGCGCGGGCCGCCTCGCCCATGGCGGCTACGGCCCTGTCTCCCCTTTCGAGCCAGCATCGCCTCCGCTTCCGTCCGCCGGGGCCGCTTCGGAGCGCGCTTGAGCGCGGACAGCAGCTCCGGAAGGGTCTCCGCCAGCACCGGCTCGTCTCCCCGGTTGCGGCGGGCGCCGAATCGAAGTGGCCGATCGAGCTCCGGCAGCTCCCCTCGCTGGAGCCGTCGCGCTTGCCCCTCGCGCAGCCAGATCCGGGCAACCGGCATCCCCGCTTCGATTTCGTACTCGATCGGCACGGCGTCGCCGGCCAGGTGCACCGACGCTGGCAGCGCACGCATCCGATCGCGGATCTCTTCCGGTACCTCTGTCGGGTCCAGCGCGATCCGGGTTCGCAGAAATTCGTCCCAGCTCCGCACATCGTCGAGCTGGCTCCGGATCTCCGCGCGCACCCGTGCCGGGTCGGCGGCGGGCACAGTGCCACCACTGCGGCGCCAGATTTCGTCGAGCTCACCGACCGCGCGCCGCAGGCGACCCTGGTCGGGGTGGATTGTCTGCCCTTCGAGCAGCGCATCGGTCAGTGCATCGCGTGCGGCCACCACCAGTCCGTCGGGGATCCGGCCGCGAATCGGTTCTACCTGCGCTTCGAGCTGAAAGCCGAAATAGGTGCGGGCCCGTTCTTCCACCAGCCCCTGATCACGCCGGTTGCCGGCGACATAAACCTTGGCGGCGCCCCACTGGGCATGTTCTCGCACCAGATCATAAGGCAGCGTGGTGCCTTCGATCGAGGCGCGGGGAATCCCGAAGCGATCGGCGAAGTACCGCAGCGATCCGGCAACGGCGCCCCAGCTTCCGGCCACCGATGTCTTGGACACCCGCGCTTCCTG
>DASSTY010000149.1:0-2711 GCA_035707585.1 Gemmatimonadales bacterium | reverse complement strand
GCGTTGCGCCATTCGCGCCACGTCGTCACCGACACCGGCTCCCTCGTTGCCCACCACCAGCGCAATCGCGCCGTGCTTCTCGCGCGCCACCTGCGAAATCGGATCGCCATCCATCGCGGCGACCCAGAGCGCCACCCGCTGTTCAGTGAGCCATGCGTTCAACGCCGCAGCGTCTGCGTTCACCACCGGCAGCCGGAACAGCGCGCCCATACTCCCCCGCAGCACCTTGGGGCTGGTCAGCTCCGCCGTCCCCTTGAGCGCCACAACGCCAGCCGCTCCCAGTGCCAGCGCGGTACGCACCATGGCGCCGACGTTGCCGGGGTCCTGTACCGCATCCAGCACCAGCACCGGATGCCCCTGCGACGGCGCCATATCCGCGAGGGTCCACCGGGGCGGCTCGATGACCGCGACCACTCCCTGGGGATGCTCGGTGTCGGCCAGCTGCGCGAGTTCACGATCAGTTACCGACTCGATCGCTACGCCGCGCTCCGCCAGGGCGGCTTTGAGCGCACGCCCTCGCTCGGTAGCTTCCAATCCCGGCGCAATCGCGGCGCCCCGAATCGCCACCTGCGCGGCCATCGCTTCCTCCACCAGCCGAATCCCTTCGGCCAGTGCGAGCCCGCGGCGTTCGCGCCCGCGACGCAGCCGGAGATCACGAATCAGCGACGGTAAGGAGCGGCTCATGCTGGTCAGGCCCCAATGAAGATCGCGCTTACGATTGCCGGCTCGGATTCGGGCGGCGGCGCCGGCATTCAGGCCGACCTGAAAACCTTCCACCAGTTTGGAGTGTTCGGCACGTCGGCCATCGTGGCGCTCACCGCGCAGAACACTCGCGGTGTCCGCGCGATTCACCCGGTGCCGGCCGACTTCGTCGAGGCGCAGCTCGACGCGCTGGCCGAAGATCTGCCGCCGGCAGCGCTCAAGACCGGCATGCTGGCCGAAGCCGCGCTGGTGCGTCAGGTAGCCGGCGCCATTGCGCGCCATCACTGGGCCCCGCTCGTGGTGGACCCGGTGATGGTGGCTTCGTCGGGCGATCAACTCCTGGCACCCGATGCCGCTGCCGCGGTGCGCCAATCGCTGCTGCCGCTGGCCCGCCTGGTCACGCCGAATCTCGATGAAGCCGAAATCCTCACCGGCCGCGAAGTCCGCACCCCTGCTCAGATGGAGACTGCCGGGCGGCAACTGCTCGAGTTCGGCCCCGCTGCGGTGCTGGTCAAGGGCGGCCACCTGGACGGCGAGACGGTAACCGACGTGCTGATCAGCGCCGAAGGCATTCGCCGATTCACCCGGCCACGACTGGCAACGCGGGCCGGTCACGGCACCGGCTGTACGCTCTCTGCCGCAGTGACCGCCGGCCTGGCACTGGGCCGTTCCCTCGAGACGGCAGTGATCGACGCCCTCGAGTTCGTGCACCGCGCTCTGGCAACCGCACCCGATATCGGTGGTGGCACCGGCCCGCTCAATCACTCGGCGCCGGCGCCGCCAGCCGGCTGATAAGCGCTCAGAGTCGCTCGACGATCCCCTGCACCAGGTGGCCCAGCGGTTCCTTCACCGCATCGGCCGCCGCCATCACCTCCGCGTGCGAAAGCGGATGGGGACTGATGCCGCTCGCCAGATTGGTGATCGTCGAGATCCCGACACAACGCATCCCCCGCGCCCGCGCCGCGATCACTTCGAGCACGGTAGACATCCCCACCGCATCGGCACCGAGCCGCTCCAGCATCCGCACTTCGGCGGGAGTTTCGTAGCTGGGCCCGGCCAGGCCGGCGTAAACGCCTTCGCTCAGCGCGGTGCCCCGCTCGCGAGCGACAGTCCGCGCCAGCTCTCGCAATTCGCGGTCGTACGGGTCCGACATGTCCGGGAAACGCTCCTCACCTGCAAGTGCGGGGCCGGTGAGCGGATTGCGCCCGGTGAGGTTGAGATGATCGGCGATCAGCATCAGATCGCCGGCATGGAAGGTCCGCCGAATCCCGCCGGCGGCATTGGTGAGAATCAACGTCTTGATGCCCAGCTCAGCGAAAACCCGCACTGGCAGGGCAACGGTGTCGGGCTCGTGTCCTTCGTAGCCGTGAAACCGGCCGCTCTGGGCCAGCACGGGGACATTGCCCAGCGTACCCGCCACGAGTTGGCCGCCATGCCCCGGGACTGTAGGCAGGTGGAATCCGGGAATGTCGCCGTACCCGATCCGGACGGCATCGGCAACACGATCGGCCAGATACCCCAACCCGGAGCCGAGCACCAGCGCGACTCGGGGTTGCCGCGAGCCGATCCGCTCGCGCACGACCTTCGCTGCGGCCAGCACCGCCGCCGCGCGATCGCCCTGGCCGGCCCGGCTCATACCAGCATCCCGGCAATCGAGGCGGAGATGAACGCGGCGAGGTTGCCGGCGATCATCGCACGCAGTCCGTACTTGGCGATCTCGCCCCGCCGCGACGGCGCCAGTCCCCCGATGCCGCCGATCTGAATTGCAATCGAGGAGAAGTTGGCGAAGCCGAGCAGCGCGTAGGTGACGATCACCGAACTGCGCGGCGAGATGACCACACCTTTGGCGAGATCGCTGGCAAACTGGGCGTAGGCCACGAACTCATTGATGCTCGCCTTGATGCCGATCAGTCCGCCGACGTAGGCGGTGTCGTGCCATGGAGTGCCCATCACCCACGCCAGCGGGCGGAGCAGGTCGCCCAGGATGAGCTGAAGACTCGCTTCGGGGT
>DASSTY010000148.1:0-3756 GCA_035707585.1 Gemmatimonadales bacterium | reverse complement strand
TGCGTTTCCGGTATCGGGCCCGATGTCTAACACCGATTCTTCATTCCACCAGCCGGTCCTCCTGGCCGCCGTGCTGGACGCCGCAGCCGGCGCCACCCGTGCGGTCGACGCCACCCTGGGCCACGGCGGCCACGCCGCCGCGCTGCGGGCGCGCGGTATCGAGGTTCTGGGAATCGATCGGGATCCGGATGCGCTGGCCACCGCCCGGGCCCGGCTCGGCGATGAAGGAATCGGCTATCTTGGCGCCCCGTATGCCTCGCCGGCCGCCCTCCAAGCGGTATCGGCGTTCCAACCCGATTTTGTCCTGCTCGATCTTGGGGTGTCGTCTCGTCAGCTCGATTCAACGGAGCGGGGGTTTACCTTTCGCCCCGGGGCTCCACTCGACATGCGAATGGGTCCGGACGCACCCACCGCTGCCGAATGGCTCCAGTCGGTATCCGAAGAAGAACTCGCCCGGGTCTGTGCCGAGTACGCTGACGAGCGGCGGGCCCGGGCGCTGGCGCGCAATGTGGTTCGCCGCCGGGCCCGCGCGCCCCTGGTTGTGAGCGACGATCTGGTCAATGCCATCCGCGCCACACTGGGTCCCCGGTCGGGCCCGCCCGACTTTGCCCGGCTCTTCCAGGCCGTTCGGATCGCCGTCAACGAGGAGCTCACCGGGCTGGCGACCGCGCTGCCCAGCTTTCGAGACGCGCTGGCTGAGGGCGGCCGGCTGGCCGTGATCAGCTACCATTCAGGCGAAGACCGGCTGGTGAAAAACGCCTTTCGCGAATGGTCCCGGACGTGCATCTGTCCGCCCCGACAGCCGGTTTGTACCTGTCGCGGCCACGCATACGGCCAGACCGTGCCGCGGAAGGCCATCGTGCCCGATTCCGCGGAGATAGCCGCCAATCCCCGGGCCCGCAGCGCGCGGCTTCGAATCTTCCAGGTGACGCATGCGACTTAAGGGACGGCACTGGGTAGTCCTCTGGCTGGTGCTGTTTCTGGTGGTTGCCGGGGTCGTGGTGGCGCGACAGACGGCGGCGTTTACTCTGGCCCGGCGGCTCCGCGATCTCCGCGAGGAGCGTACTACGCTGGAGGCGCGCCGGGCGGATACCGAGCGGCGAATCCGGACCGACCGGAGTCGCGAAGTGCTCGGCGCCCGCGCCGAAAAGCTGGGCCTCCACTTTCCGAGTGATTCCGAGTACATGTACCTCCTGGTTCCGGATCGTCCCACCTCGACTCTGAGCGAAGGCCACTAGGATGGCCAAGCCGGTAGTCCGGATCGTGGCGATTGAATTCGCACTGGGGCTGGCGGTGCTCGCGGTCCTGGCCCGCGCAGCTCAGCTCCAACTCATCCAGGGCGATCAATGGGCGGCCAAGGCTGCAGCTCAACGGACTGCCCGCGAGGTGCTGCCGGCGCGGCGGGGAACGATCTACGACCGGAACGGGGTTCCCCTGGCCGTCACTCAGGAGTTCTTTCACGTCGGCATCGCGCCCAACGAAGTCACCGAGCGGGCCGAGCTGGTTCGGGTCGCCAGCCACTCGCTCGGTGTCTCCGCGAGCCAGCTCGACCGGTCGATTCGGGATGGCAAGCGATACATCTACTTTCACGGCCCCTACACCGCCACGCAGGTGGACCGGGTGCGCGATTTCCGCGGAGTGCATCTCGAAGGTGAATTTCTCCGGTACTATCCCTCTCGCGATCTGGCACGCGCGGTGATCGGGCGGTTCGGGGAGGATACGACCCAGCGCCCCTCAGGGCTCGAGCTTTCTCTCGATTCACTGCTCACCGGCACCCCCGGAGCGGCGGTGGTGCTCAAGGACCAGCGGGGCCAGCGCTACGATTCGCCGGCCCGGGTGATACGCGAGCCGGTCGCCGGCAATGATGTCGTGCTGACGCTCGACGTCGAACTGCAGGAGATCGCCGAGCGGGGGCTCGACGAAACGATCAAGGCGCTCGATGCCGATGGCGGCGACGTGGTCTTTCTGGATCCGGCCACCGGCGAACTCCTCGCCCTGGCGTCGCGCCAGGCGTACAACGGCAAGATCGGAAGTTTTCGGGCATCCACCTTTACCGACAGCTACGAACCGGGATCGACCGCCAAACTCTTTACGGCGGCATCGCTGCTGATGCATCACGCGGTCGACAGCACCGACACCGTCGACGGCGAAGACGGCCGCTGGACGTTCCCGGTCAATACCCGCGGGAAAACCCGGACGATCACCGATGCCCACGTCAACCACGGCAGGATCACCCTGGCCCAGGCGATCCAGGTCTCGAGCAACATCGGGATGGCCAAGTTCTCCCAGCGGCTCACGCCCGAACAGCAGTACGGCACGCTGCGCGATTTCGGCTTCGGCACACCAACCGGCACCGAATTTCCATCCGAATCGCGCGGCCGCCTGGCGCGGCCCGACCGCTGGCTGCCCAACTACAACGGCATGAGCATGGCGATGGGCTATGCCTTCGACGTGACTCCGGTTCAACTGGCGGCCGCGTACGGCGCGATAGCCGATGACGGGGTGCTGCTCACTCCCACCCTGGTTCGGGAGATTCGGGGGCCGGATGGCGAGCTGCTCTACCAGCATCAGCCGGAGCCGGTGCGCCGCGCGGTAACGCCGGAAGTGGCCGCCCGGCTCCGCACCTTTCTGGCAGGCGCTGCCGGTGAGGGCGGCACCGGAGAAAAGGCCCAGCTGCTCAACTACACCGTGCTCGGGAAAACCGGCACAGCCCTGCGCAACGTGAATGGGCGGTACGTCGCCGGCACCTATACGGCCTCGTTCGCCGCACTCTTTCCGGCGGATCATCCCCAGCTGGTGGTGATCGTGAAGATCGACAATCCCAAGACCAGCTACTACGGAGCGAGCGCCGCCGCGCCGTTGACCCACAGCATGCTGGAGCAGGCGCTGGCGGCGCAGCACATCCCGATCGACCGCGTGCTGCTGGCCTCTGGTGGCCCGGGCCGCGCCGCGGTGGCGCCGCCTCCGCCGGCGGCACCCAGGCGCGATCCGGCAAGGCTGGAGCCGGTGGTTCGGAGCTGGCCGCTGGAGCCGAGCGGCGCTGTCGAGGGCGACAGCGTGGCGGTGCCAGCGGTGGTGGGAACGACCGTCCGCGAAGCCGCCCTGGCGCTGCACCGGCGGGGGTTCAGGGTGGCGGTGAACGGCCTGGTGGGTCCGGTAACGCGGAGCCAGCCCGAGGCGGGCGCCAGCGCGCTGCCGGGTACGGTGGTCACGCTGTGGACCGACGCGGGAGACATGACGCAGTGATGCTCCCGACCTGGACCGCACTGGCTGACGCGCTCCGCCGCACCGACCTGCTGATCGAAGCAGACCCGGCGCCGCCGACTCTCACGGGACTGTCGAGCGACAGTCGTTCGGTCCAACAGGGTGAGATGTATCTGGCGGTGCGAGGCTCCCAGTTCGATGGTCATCGATTCGCTGCTGACGCCGTGGCGCGGGGTGCTTCCGCGCTGATGGTGGAGACCCGTCAGGCGCTGCCGGTGCCGCAGATGGTTGTCCGAGACGGGAAGCGCGCCGCCAACCTGCTGGCGCGCACCTGGTACGGAGACCCCGGAAGCCGGCTGACGCTGGCGGGCGTCACTGGCACGAACGGCAAGACCACCACAACGGCGCTGATTCGGCACCTGCTGAACGGCACCGGCACTGCCGGCAGCATCGGCACGCTGGGAGCGTTCGATGGCTCGGGCAATCCGGTCACCTCGACGGCCGGCTCGCTGACCACGCCCGGCCCGGTCGATCTGCAGGCCACCCTCGCTG
>DASSTY010000147.1:0-14340 GCA_035707585.1 Gemmatimonadales bacterium | reverse complement strand
CGCGAGCGACGGCTGGGCATTGGCGAACTCGGTAGCGATCCGGCTGATCACCTCGGCCGAAATGCCGGTATCGGCCGCGACCGCTTCGGGGGTGTACTTCGAGAGCACGCTGGCCAGGGAGCCGGCATTGCCGCGACGGCTGGCGACCACGTTGGCCATGGCCAGCGCCAGCAGCGTTTCGGTGCCCGGCTTGGGCGCGTGCCATTCATCGGCGTTGAGGCCGGTCAGGTCCATCCGCGGCGAGAACGCCACGAATTTGGACATCGTCTTGCCGTCGAATCCGTGGGATTCGGCGAACCCGCGCTGATTTTCTACCGGAGCGAGCCAGGTATCGAGGAAGTCGGCGCCGAATGAGACGATGTAGCGTGCGGCCGCGAAGTCGTGCACCGGCAGCTCGTCCAGCCCGAAGACGTCGCGGTTGGCCGCCCGGAGCGGCTCGTAATCGAGCGCTTCGTAACGAACCACCCGCCCGCCCAGCGCCGAGGTCCATTGATCGAGCAGATCGGCGAAGGTGCCGCGACCGGGACCGGCCAGCACCGCTACCCGGCCTTGGGCGCCCTGCAGCTTGCCGGCCAGCTGCGCGATGGCTTCGTCCCAGGTGATTTCCTTGAAACCGTTGCCGCTCCGCAGCATCGGCCCCTTGATGCGGCCGGGATTGTAAAGCCCCTGGAGAGAAGCCTGCCCGCGAGAGCAGAGCTTGCCACGATTGATCGGATGATCCGGGTTGCCTTCCAGCTTGATGGCCCGGCCTTCCCGGGTCTTGACGTGCAGTCCGCAGCCGGCACTGCACTCGGTGCAGGTGCTGGCATACCAGGTGGGAACGCCGGGAACCTGATCTTCCGACTGGACCAGGTACGGCACCAGCTTCTCCACCCGGTCGGTGGAGCAGCCGCTCAGTGCCGCCGCGCCACCACCTGCCACCCCGAGAACCTTGAGAAACCTCCGCCGATCAATCCCGGTTTTCTGACTTTCATCGGACATCGATGCTCCTGAGAGCGAATCTGGAGAGAGCGGCCACGCCGCTGCGCATCAGTAGTGACACACCGTGCAGTCGCGCGTCACCTTCCGTTCCAGGTGACACGAAATGCAGAACCCCATGTTGGTGACATTGTTGACCTTGAAGACCTGCGGCATCCGGGTGACGTCGCCGTGACAGGTGGCGCAGGCGTTGGGGCCCAGAGCCGCGATGTGACGCTGATGCGGGAAATGGGCGAACCGCGCGATGATATGGATTCGATTCCACTCGATCGGCTTCTTGTCGTTCCAGGCCTGCCGCAACTTCTTGATTTCCGCCTTGGCGCCGCTGTCGGTGCCGCTGATAACCAGGTGACACCCCATGCAGGTCTGGACCGACGGGATTCCCGGTTCGGTCGACTTGTCAACCGTGTAGTGACAGTACTGACACTGAATCTTGTAGAGCCCGGCATGGACATCGTGCCGGAAGAAGATGGGCTGACGGGGACCTTTCAGTGACCCGGTGTCGCTGATCATCATGACGTTCTTGGCCGTGGAGGGACCGCTCGGCGCCGCCGCCTGCTGCGCGCGTGAAGCGGGACCCGTCACCATGAGCGCCGCGACTCCGACGACCACGGCTCCGGAAACGATGATTGCCAGCTTACGCATTAGTCGTAACCACGCTGAAGGAGATCAGTTGCGCTCCGGGCGGAGCGACGCGCGAAGTATACTCAGCATCGTTCATATCACAACCTGTCGGACTTGAAATCCGACTCACTCATTCGGAATAGAACCCGGCGGTAGTCCCATCCGCTCCAGGTAGCGCACCACCTCGAGCGCCATCGCCCGAAGCAGTGTCGCTTCCCGTCCGTCCAGGTCGGCCCGAAAGAATACTTCGCGGATCGATCGCTCCACTCGATCCGATTGACGGGTCTTGAAGAAGTCGATCGCCCAGAGCGCGTTGGTCCAGTCGGTGAAGAGCGCTTCCAGCTGGGCGGTGGTGGCCGGTTCGGCGGCTTTGCGGGGCGGTTTGACCGGCTGCGCTTCGCCGCCGCGGGCCAGCCACGTTTCGTAGCTCATGATAGCCACCGCCTGCGCCAGATTGAGCGACCGGTATTCGGGATTGGTCGGGATCGCCACCAGCGCGTGGCAGCAGTCGGTCTCGGCGTTGGTGAGCCCCTTGTCTTCCCGCCCGAACACGAACGCCACCGGGCCGTCGGCCGAGCGGCGCACCAGCTCCTCCGCCGCCGCGCGGGGGCGAAGACTCTGGCGTTTGGCGGTCCGCTCCCGCGCCGACAGCGCCACCGTGTAGACGCAGTCGGCCAGGGCTTCTTCCAGGGTATTGACGATCCGGATCCGCGCGACGAAGTCGGCGGTATTGTGGGCGATGCCTTCGATGCGGTAGGGGTCGAACACCTCGGGGGTCACCAGCCGCATTTCGTCGACCGCAAAGTTGCGGGCGATCCGAACCGCACTGGCGATGTTGACGATGTCCTGCGGAGCGACCAGTACCAGAATGAGCGGTCCGGCCACCGCTCACGCCTCGCCGACGAAGCTCGTATCGTGCCGGCGGGCTTTGAGCGACGTCAGCAGCCCGGTCTTGTCTACCGCCTTGAGATAGGCCTCCTGCGGTTCCACCAGCTTTCGTTCCACCAGATCGAGCAGCGCGTCGTTGAGCGTCACCATGCCGACCTTGCGGTTGGTCTGCATGATGCTCGGAATCTGGAAGGTCTTCCCTTCGCGAATCAGGTTGGACACCGCCGGAATCGTCAGGAGAATTTCCTGCGCCGCCACCCGCCCGCCACCGATCTTCTTGCAGAGGGTCTGCGAGATGACGCCCCGAAGCGACTCGGACAGCATTACCCGGACCTGGGACTGCCGGTCGGTGGGAAACTGATCGATGATGCGGTCTACCGTTGACGCGGCGGTGGTGGTGTGGAGCGTGCCGAACACCAGGTGGCCGGTTTCCGCCGTTTCGATTGCGATCGCAACCGTTTCGAGGTCGCGCATTTCACCCACCAGCACCACGTCAGGATCTTCCCGCAGCGCCGCCCTGAGCGCCTGCTTGAATCCCTGGGTGTGGAGCCCGACCTGACGTTGCGTAACGATGCAGCGTTTGCTCGGGTGGACGAACTCGATCGGATCCTCGATCGTGAGTACGTGGTCGGTGCGGGTCCGGTTCACCAGATCGATCATCGCCGCGAGGGTGGTGGATTTCCCCGACCCGGTGGGTCCGGTCACCACCACCAGTCCCTTGTTCAGCTGGCAGAGCGCCTGGACTTCGGTACTGAGGCCGAGTTCATCGGCGGTGAGAATCTTGGCGGGAATGATCCGGAACACGCCCATGGCGCCGCGGCGGTCGCGAGCGGCGTTGCAGCGGAACCGCGCTTCGCCATCGAGTTCGTAGGCGTAGTCGGCATCGCCGGTGTCGCGGAACTGCTCACGATCGCGCTGAGGCATGATGCTGATCAGCAGCTGCTCGATCCGCTCACCCGAAAGGGGCGCCGCTTCATGGCGCACCAGCTCGCCGTGCAGCCGCAGAATGGGCGGCTCATCGGCGCGGAGGTGGAGATCTGACGCGCCGGAGCTGATCAGAACCCGAAAGAGCGCTTCCATTTCCGCCTTGGCGGCCGGGTCTTCGGCCGGTGCCGGGGCCGGCGCGGCGGCGGCCTGCGCGTGCGCGGCAGCGGGACGATGATTGTCGGATCCATCACCCGAGGGCCGGAGCACCACATTGAGTCCTTCGGTTCCCGGCTCGACTTCCACCGCCGTGGCGCCGCTCGGGGCATCGTATGGAAAGCTGAGCGGCGCGACCGGCGGCACCAGCCCCGCCATTCCAACCGGAGCGATTTCGCGGAGCAAGCCGAGCACCTGTGCGTCGGTCAGCGCCTCGCGGGTAACCGGGCGCGCCGCCCCGCGCGACAGGAGCGAGACCGGCTTGCCGGGGGTGAGCTGCAGCCCCTCGGCACGATGTTCATGCATCAGCTGGATAAAGCGGTCGAGTCTGGCCACCGGAGTTCTCAGTCGAGAGGAGTCACCGCCCGGACAAAGGTCCGGTGCAGGCATCGCATGGTGCCGTCGGTCTGGAGGGAAAAGAAATCATCCGGACCGTTGAGAAAATCGAGGGCGCGACCGCGGCTGGGCGGCAGTTCACCCTGCGCCCATCCGATAAATTCGGCACCGCCCACCATGATTACGTGCAAATGCATCCGCGTCGCCACCGAGGCCCGTTCGGGTTCGAACATCGGCTCGGGTGGGTCGCAGCTCAGCACCGCCACCTGCGCCTTCGCGAGGAAGACCACGCCGCCGTCCGCCAGCGATAGTGGGAAGATGGCCTGGCGCCGGTTGAGCATCTCGAGTGCGGTCTCCGGCCCGTGGCGATGGGGCACGCTGTTCTGGACGTGCACGTCGCCGGCGTAGCGCATCCCCTCCGCCATGATGACCTCGGCCGGGACCCGGGCGGTTGCCAGCCAGCGGCTCACACGCTGCTCCCCGACTCGGCCACGTTGCGGAGGGATTCGCCGGTAAGACGAAATGTTTGCCACTGATCCAATGCCGCAGCGCCGAGCCGCTGGTAGAACCCGATCGCCAGTTCGTTCCAGGTGAGCACCGCCCACTCCATTCTGCCGCACTCGCGGCGGAGCGCTTCCTGCGCCACCGCGCGGAAGAGGACATGCCCGGCACCCCGTCCGCGCGCAGCCGGAATCACGAACAGGTCCTCGAGATACAGCGTGGGCCGCGCCAGGAACGAGGAATAGGTTTCGAAAAAGAGGGCATACCCCACCGGGGCGCCGTCAAGAAAAGCCAGCAGCACTTCGAATCGCGGATGAGACCCGAAGCCGTCGGCCACCAGACGCTCGCGAGCCGCCGAGTCGGGCCGATCGAGCCGCTCGTAGTCGGCCAATGCGTCGACCAGGGTCAGCAGAGCGGGCGCATCGGCGCGTTCGGCCCGTCGCAGCGTCACTTGACTCATCCGCGGAGCTCCACTCCGGCTTCGGTTTCGATCAGCCGGATGATTTCGAGATAGTCGGCCTCTTCGCCCAAGGCCTGACGGGCTTCGTGGGCCAGCTCGCCAACCCGGTGGAGGAGGCGGCCGTCGAGGCCGTTCTCTGCCAGCAGGTCGAGTGCGATGTGCACGTCCTTGTCGAGAAGTGCAAGGCGGAACGTGCGAGGCCAGGCGCCGGTGAGCACCCGCTCCGGCACCAGCGTTTCACTGACGAACGAGCGCCCGCTCGAGGTGTTGATGACCGACAGGGCATCGCGGGGTGCTACCCCGGCCCGGGCCAGGGCAGCCAGACCCTCGCCAACTGCCCGGATGTTGGTAGCCAGCAACGTGTTATTGACCGCTTTGACCGCGTGGCCGGCCCCCACCGGGCCGACGTGCTGGATCCGGGCCGCAAAGGATTGAAGCACCGGCCTGGCCCGTTCAACGACCGCCGGATCGCCTCCGATCATGACCGTCAGAGTGCCGGCTTCGGCGCCGTTGGTGCCGCCGCTGACCGGTGCATCGGCAAACTCCACGCCGCGGGCGGCGAGCTCGGCCGCCAGCCGCCGGGAGGTGCCGGGATCGCCCGACGTACAATCCAGCAGGAGCATCCCGGAACGCATTCCCTGGTTCAGTCCGTCGGGCCGTTCGATTACTTCGGCCACTTCGCGCGAAGTCGGGAGACAGGTGATGATGACATCGACCGCGCGGGCCAGCTCGGCCGGCGTCGCAGCCGCGGTGGCATCGTGGCGGGTCGCGAACGCGGTAGCGCGATCGCCGGTTCGATTCCACACCGTAAGCTGATGATCGCGGGCCACTCGCGCGGCCATCGGCGTGCCGATCGCTCCGAGTCCGAGAAATCCGACGCGCATGGAGGCCTTTCCGGATTGGGTGAGTTGAAAATTCAAAATAGCGGCGGCCCCCCGCACCGCGATACCGCGGCGCGGGGATTGACGCGCGGGCTGTGCGGCAGGTAGCCTAACGCATCCCCGCCCGCCCCGGAGCCGTCCGATGTCGCTGCTTCCCCGCCCTGCCCGGCTCGTCGCGGCACTGCTCGGCGCGATGCTGGTGCTGCTGATTGCCGGGCCGCTGCTGCGACTGCTGGTGGAAGCGAGCCCCACTTCGCTCGGCGCAGCGCTGCGCGACCGGGAACTCATCTCCTCGATTCTGCTCACGATCGTTGCGGCCACCGCGGCGACGCTGCTGACAGCGCTGTTTGGAATTCCGCTGGCCTATCTCCTGGCCCGCAATCAGTTCGGCGGGCGGAGTCTGCTGGTGGCGGTGCTGGAGCTGCCGGTGGTGGTGCCGCATCCGGTGGCCGGGATCGCGCTTCTATTATTCCTGGGACGCCACTCCGCCATCGGTGGAGCGCTGGCCGGAATCGGCCTGGCGGTAGTTAACCATGTGCCCGGCATCATCGCCGCGATGCTGTTCGTTTCCGCCCCGCTCCTGGTCACCTCTGCCATCGAAGCATTCCGCAGCGTTGACCCCGCGCTGGAGCGGGTGGCGCGGTCGCTGGGCGATACCGGCTGGCAGGCGTTTCGGCGGGTCACGCTGCCGCTGGCCGGCCGCGGCATCGTGGCGGGAGCGATCCTGGCGTGGGCGCGCAGCATCAGCGAATTCGGCGCGATCGTGATCCTGACGTACAATCCCAAAGTGGCCAGCGTCTTGATCTACGATCGGTTCACCACCACCGGGCTCACCGGCGCCATTCCGGCCTCGATCGTGCTCCTCCTGGTGGCGCTGGCGGGATTCACCACCGTGCGCTGGCTGCAGCGCCGCCCCGCTGCATGATTCGTCTGGAGCAGGTCACCGTCGCCGCGGGAGATTTTACCCTCCGCGACGTGTCGCTCTCGGTTGCAACCGGCCAGTACGCGGTCGTGATCGGGCCGACCGGATCGGGCAAGACCACGCTGCTGGAAGCGATCGCGGGGCATCACCGCGCGCGGAGCGGACAGATCATAGTGGCCGATCGCGAGGTAACCAGACTCCAGCCGGAAGCGCGGGGCACCGGGATGGTGTATCAGCAGTATCATCTCTTTCCCCATCGAACGGTGCGGCAGAACATCGAGTATGGACTGGCGCGCCGGAACATGACGCGCCGGGGGCGCGATGCTCGCGTCAGTGAGCTCGCCGAACTGCTCGATCTCGAACCGCTGCTGAACCGGAGCATCGCCGGGTTGAGCGGCGGCGAACAGCAGCGGATCGCGGTGGCGCGCGCCCTGGCGCCACGCCCCCGCGTCCTCCTGCTGGACGAACCGTTTGCCGCGGTTGATCCCGCCACTCGGCGCCGGCTGCGCGATCGCCTGCGAGAGCTACACACGCGCGAGGCCGTCACCACGCTGCATGTCACCCATGACTTCGAGGAGGCGCTGCACCTGGCCGACACCGTCGCGGTGTTATCGCGCGGGGTGCTGCTGCAGCAGGGCACGGCCGATCAGGTATTCCAGCGCCCGGCATCGCCCGAGGTCGCCGAGTTCGTGGGTTCGGGCACGGTGATGAGCGGGCGGGTGGTGCCATGCGCCGATGGCGATGGCGGGCCGTTTGCCGCGCGGTTCGAAACCGAGGGGCTCTCGCTCGAAGTGATCGCCGAGCGCACTGGCCCGACCCACGCGCTGGTGCGGGCGCAGGACGTGACGCTGAGCCGCGCGGCACCATCCGACTCGGCACGGAATCATCTGCCGGCGAAAGTGCAGCGACTGGAGCGAACCGGGCCGGTAACTCGGGTCTTTCTCGATGTCGGGCGGCCGCTCACTGCACTGATCACCACCGAATCGATCGACCGGATGGCGCTGGCGCCGGGCGACGATGTGATAGCAGCGGTGAAGGCAACCGCGGTGCATCTCTTCTGATGAGCGCGCGCATCATGCACGTGGATCTCGACGCGTTCTTCGTCGAGGTTTGCCGCCAGCGGCACCCGGAGCTGCGCGAGGTCGATCTGCTGGTGGTGGGCGGCCGGCGAGAGCAGCGCGGCGTGGTGCAGTCGGCATCGTACGGTGCGCGGCGCTACGGGGTGCACGCCGGGATGTCGATCGCCGAGGCCGCGCGGCTCTGCCCCGACGCGACATTCTTCCAGGGAGAATTTCTCCATTATCGCGAGGCGTCGCGGAACGTCCGCGCCATTCTGGAAGACTTCTCTCCCACCGTGGTGATGGCGTCGCTGGACGAGGCGTACCTCGACTTCACCGGAACCGAACGGCTCCACCCCGTTTCACTGCTGCCGGTCGCCGAACAGATTCGCGATGCGGTGCGCGAGAGGGCCGGACTGGTGTGCAGCGTCGGGATCGGCTCCAACCGGATGATCGCCAAGATGGCATCCGATGCGGCGAAGCCGCGGGGATTGATGGAAGTGCGCGCCGGATGGGAAGAGGGATTTCTCGCGGGGCTGCCGCTGCGAGCGCTGCCGGGCATCGGCCCCCGAACTGCCACGCGCCTGGCCGAACTCGGCCTCACCGATGTTTACCAGGTGCAGCAGCAGTCGCTGGAACAGCTCGAAGCATTGCTGGGGCCCGATGCGCAGGCGCTCAAGATGCGGGCGCACGGCTATGGCGGAACGGTGCTGCGGCCGCAGGATCGTCCGCGGTCGATGAGCCGGGAAACCACGCTGGCGCGCGATCTGGTAGATCCCGAGCGGCTCGAATCGGCGCTGGCGCTCCTCACGGCGCGCGTCGCCGCGCAATTGCGCGACGAAGGCTACTGCGCCCGAACCGTGACGCTCAAGCTGAGATATGAGGATTTTGAGACGATTACCCGCAGCCGCACCCTGCCGGAGCCAACCGATCTCGACCGGGAACTCTACGGCGCCGCGCGCGATCTTTTCCGGGCGGCGTTCGCCGACCCGCGGCGCGGGCGCCGGGGAGTGCGGCTGATCGGCGTCGCCGCCACCAACCTGACCAGTGCCACGATGCCCGATCTCTTCGAATCACCCGAGCGGGCCCGCCTGCGGCAGCTCACCAGCGCCATGGACAAGGTGCGGGCACGGTATGGATTCGACGCCGTGAAACCGGCGCGGCTGGTACGGAAGAAACGGCGAGACGACGAGTAGACTACTGATGATTGGGAAAGATTCCCCGGAGTGGATCGTTGGCCCGGGGGTCTTTCTTTTTCTGCTGGGCCTTCCGGGCGCTGTCGGCGGCGGCGCTGTCGTGCGCGGTCGGGGCGGAATCGACCGGCACCAGCGGAACGTAGGTGGTTTCGACCGCGATCGTGGGAAGCGGCGACACCGCCGTGCGGCTGGCCGGGCGCGGCTGCGGGAAATCGGACCTGGTCACGTCCAGCAGCAGCCGGCCCGAAAGCGGGTCGGCGCTGTTGGGCGAAAGCGCGTAGTGGGCGGTGCGGCCGGAAGAATCTTCCAGCTCGACGCCGGTGAGCGACGCCGCAGCGTAGTAGCCGAGCACCTGGGGCGCGTCGTCTGCGGCGATGGTGCATCCCTCGCACTGGGTCCCCGCCGGGCCGATCATCCGCACCGCCAGCGTGCGGCCGGTGTGGTTGGCAATGACCGGCACGATGTATCCGTCGGCCGATTTCGGCGTGATCGCCCGGTGGAGTTCGCCGCTGGGGGACGGCTCCACCAGCCGGCCGCCGATCGAGTCCCCCATGATGTGCCCATCGGCGTCGGTGGGGCGAACCGCCCACCAGTCTACGGTGGCATTGCTGCGCGGAAGTTCCAGCTTGACGCTGTCGCCGGCCGGGATCATGTACACCGGCGAGCCAGGCACCCGAACCTGGATCGGCTCCGCCATTCGATTGGCCAGCCAGAGCACCGGCAGCGGCCCCGACATCTGTGCCACGCCCCAGGCGGCCCCGCCGATCACAGCGACGATACCCGCTGCGATGCCCCACCGCTTCCAGCCCTTTCGGCCGGCGACGAGCCGCCGATGCTCGCGGACGGCGGCGAGCTCGTCGGCTGAGAGCTGCACGGTGGGAGTCTCGGCGGTGAGATGCGAAACCAGCCGCGCCGCGGTGATCTGGCCGGCGCCTGGCGCACGGTCTCCTTCGCGAATGGCATCCAGCATGGCGGCGGCCGATTCGTAGCGATCATCCGGCCGCTTGGCCATCGCCTTGAGAATCACATCGGAGAGCGCCACCGGAATCCGCGCATTGCAGGTGATCGGAACCGGCACCGGCTCACTGAGATGCTTGCCGACGATTTCCTGCGATGTGGTCCCTTCGAAGGGAGGCGCACCGGTCAGCATCTGGAACAGCATCGCGCCCATGGCGTAGATGTCGGCGCGGGCGTCGATGTTGGTTTGCCCCAGCGCCTGTTCCGGGCTCATGTACAGCGGCGTGCCGACCACGAACCCGGCCTGGGTGTGGTGCGACGGGCCGTCTCCCATCTGCTTGGCGATGCCGAAGTCCACCAGCAGCGGGCGGCCCGACTCCGCCTCGATCATGATGTTGTCGGGCTTGATGTCGCGATGGACGATGCCGTGCTGATGGGCGTGCCCCAGTGCTTCGAGGATCGGCGCCGCCAGCGCCACCGCCCGGTCGGGGCTCAGCGCCCCTTCGGCCCGCAGCAGCTCGGACAGGCTGCTGCCCTCGATGAACGGCATGGCGTAGAACGCCAGGTCGTCGCCTTCGCCGACAAAATGGATCGGAACGGTATGGGGGTGATTGAGACGGGCAATGGCCCGCGCTTCCTGCTTGAAGCGGGCCAGCATGCCGGAGCTCCAGGCGATGTCGGGCCGGAGCACCTTGATGGCCAGACGCCGCTGCAGCTGGACGTCCAGCACCTCGTAGACCTCGGCGAAACCGCCCCGGCCCAGCAGCCGGACGACCTGATAATCGGACCCGAGCGCCGCCGCGAGCTGGCGACCGAGTTCCGTCAGAGCCGCCTCCTCGGGCCCGCAGTGCGGGCAGCAGGCGGCGTCTTCGAAGGAGGCATTGCACTTCGAGCAGACCAGCAGCGTCACATTAGCTCCCCCTCGAAAGCTCGCCAGCGCCGCCGGGCCGTCAACCCCACCTGGGCGACACCTTTCCCGGCGACCGGGATTAACCCGGCGCGGCCATACGAAGTTCCTCGAGGGTTTGTTGGAAAGGAGTCAGCACCTCGGCACCGTACTCCGTGACCAGAATCAGGTCGCAGTGACGGAGGCCAGTCTCCCCTGAAAGATACACCGCCGGCTCCACATTGCAGACCATCCCCGGCTCCAGCAGGTCGTCCGAGCGGGGATGGAGCCGGGGCACCGCCGCATGGTCGATCGCCGCAAACCCAACCCCGTGCCCGGTGGAGTGGGTAAAGCGGCTTCCCCACCCCGCCTCATCCAGCACACCGCGGGCAGCTGCGTCGACCTCCCGCCCCCGAACTCCCGGCCGGATGGAGCGGAGTGCCGCGTCGCGGGCCCGGAACACCGCCTGATAGAGCGCCTGCTGCTGGTCGGTTGGCCGCCCCAGCACATAGGTGCGGGTCACGTCGGTCCAGAGCCCGTCCACAAATGAATTGCAGTGGACCAGCACCAGGTCGCCCGGCTGGATCCGGCGGGCGTGGCTCCTGGCATAGGCGGACCCGGCCTCCGCGGCGTTGGGACCCGACATGCAGTAGACGAAGCCATCGCCCCGTTCGACACCGCGTCCCGGTGCTCCGCCGGCGCCGAGACCCGCCCGGAACGCCGCGGCCAGGTCGGTTTCGGCCAGCCCGGGCCGGAGCACGGCTCTGCCCGCCTCGAACGCGTCCGCCACCAGATGCACGGCGGTGCGGACCCGATCGATCTCCGCCGGCGTGAGTACCGCACGCTGTGCGGCCAGGAGTGCGTCGGCCGGAACCAGCGTTGCCTCCGGCGCAAGCCGGCGAATGAGTACCGGAAGTGAATCAAGGAAGAGATGAACCGAAGCGTAGGAAGAGGGCTGCAGCGCCGGGCCCGCTTCCAGCCCGATTCGCCCGCTGGACCCGCGCAAATCGGCCAGCGCCTTGGCCAGCAGCGGCTCCACAGCTTCGGTGGCGCGAGTGAGCCGATCGAGTGAGCCGGGGTGGTAGCCGCGAACTGCGTCGGCCCGGCTCTGTTGCGCCAGCGCCAGTTCGTCGGCCGGCGCGAGGAGAATCAGCCGCCCGGCCGATGAGAAAAGAGCGATGGCCGTTCCCACCACCGGGAAGTAGCCGGTGGTGAGCGCGACGTTGGATGGCAAAGCCACGATCAGAAGATCGAGATCGGCGTCGGCGAGCGCCCGCCTGAGCCGGACTCCCCGCTCGCTGCGATCGCTCATCGCGATGCTACAGCTCGAGCAGCGCTAGCCCGGTTTCGGGATCGAGGCGGCGTCGCAGATGGAGCGGCGATTCACTCAACACCACCTCCAGAGTGGGCCAGACGATCCCTTCGAGCAAATGGCCGCCACAGGCATGTCCGTCGGAGCGGCCCACCACCACGTGCGCATGAATTCTGGGGCGGTCATCGCCGGCGAGCGCCACGTTGCCGATCAGCGACACCACTTCGACCTGTTCGTCCAGCGGAATGCGACGATACTTCTTCCTGTCGCGCTCGAAGTAGCCGAGTGTCACCCGCTGAAAGGCGCCGATGGCGGTGAAGTGGCTGCCGCCGAGTTTCTCCAATTCGGCGAACTGCTGGAGTCCGGCCACGGCGTCTTCCCCCTGCCCGAACACCAGCGCAAAGATGCGGCCGTCCTTGTCGGCGCCGAGGAGCTTGCTCTGCATCAATCCTCCAGGAAGCGGGATGCGAAGGTGCCGAGCGCCACCGCGCCCGCCGCAATCCCGGCGGCACGAAGCCCCGAGCGGAACTGGGCACGGCGTCGCTCGCGAATGAGCGGCCGCTCGGGGCGTCCGCGCGCCGGACCCGAGGCGCTTTCGTGCCGCGCCAGCTGCAGCACTTCGGCCAGGTGCATGGCACGGCGGCCGGATCCCTGGCGGATCTGCTCGCGGCAGCTGAACCCGTTGGCGATGATCACCGTGTCGTCGGAGGCCTGCCGCACCGCCGGCAGGAGTTCCCGCTCGCCGGCCGCCGCACCCACCCGGTAGCGCTCGCCCGCTTCAAATCCGAACGAACCCGCCATCCCACAGCAGCCGGTCGCGGGGATTTCGTAATCAGCCGCCATCCCCTGGAGCACATTCTCTTCGTCGTCCATCCCCATCACCGACTTGTGATGACAGTGCCCGTGCACCAGCGCGTGCCGTTCCAGTCGCGGCAGCTGGTATTCTGGTGCGTGGTGCGTCAGGAATTCGCTCAGCAGCTGAGTCTGGTCGTGCAGCCGGTGCGCATCCTGAACTGTCGGGAACAGCTCGATCAGCTCATCCCGAAACACCGCCGCACAGCTCGGCTCCAGCACCACGATCGGCACCCCGGCCTGTATGGCGGGCTGCAGCGTGTCCATGATGTCGAGCAGCCATCGCTTGGCCATGCCGAGGAAACCGTAGTCGTAGAGCGGCCGGCCGCAACAGAGATGCTGGCTCGGCACGACGACCCGGAAGCCGGCATCCTCCAGCACGTCCACGGCAGCCCGGGCGGTTTCGGGGTGGAAATAGTTATTGAATGTGTCGGGCCAGAGGAGAACCGGCCGGCCGCCGCGCTTGCGCGGACGCCGCCGCCACCATGAGGTAAACGATTCCGGCGCGAAGGCCGGCACTTTCCGCTCCGGCGCAACGCCGGCGATCCACTTGGAGGCATCGCGCAGCAGCGGCGCCTGCGTGAAGAGATTGGCCGCCGCCGGTGCAACGCTCGCGAGCCGCGCCCAGATCGGAATCCAGCCAAAGGCATACGCCGAGCGGGGCCGCAGCCGGCCGGCGTAATAGTGAGAAAGGAATTCGGCCTTGTAGGTGGCCATGTCGACGCCCACCGGGCAGTCGTGCTTGCATCCCTTGCACGCCAGGCACAGATCGAGCGCACCCTTTACCGACTCGCTCCGCCATCCATCCGAGATCACTTCTCCATTGAGCATCTCGAACAGGAGGTGAGCCCGCCCGCGGGTGCTGTGTTCCTCGGCGCGGGTCACCATATAGCTGGGGCACATGGTGCCGCCGCCTTCCCGCCGGCAGAGACCTACGCTGACGCATCGGAGCGCCGCCCGCGCAAAGCTGTGACGATCGTGAGGATATCGGAAATAGGTTTCCGGCTGGGGCGGATTGTAGTCGGGGCCGATTCGCAGATTCGATACGATCGGATAGGGATCGACCACCTTGCCGGGATTCATCTTTCCATCGGGATCCCAGATCCCCTTGAACTCGCCGAAGGCCTGGACCAGCTCGGGGCCGAACATCTTGCCGAGGAATTCGGCGCGGGCCTGGCCATCGCCATGCTCTCCCGAAATCGACCCGCCATACCGCACCACAAGATCGGTGGCGTCGTTCATGAATGACTGGTACTGACGGAGTCCTTCGGCTGTGTAGAGATCGAACGCGATCCGGCAGTGGATGCAGCCCTGCCCAAAGTGACCGTAGAGCGAAGGGTTGAGTCCGT
>DASSTY010000146.1:0-7461 GCA_035707585.1 Gemmatimonadales bacterium | reverse complement strand
CGACGGATTCCACAATCTGGAGACACTCTTCTGCCTGGTGAGTCTGGCCGACCGGCTGGAAGCGGAGCGGCGCGACGCCCCGGGCGTCACCATCGAAGTCACCGGTGCCGAAACCGGGCCGCCGGCCCAGAACCTGGCGGTCCGCGCGGCTGAGCTGGTGCTCAAGGCAACTGGCAACCGGTTCGGCGTTCATCTCCGGCTCACCAAGAACATTCCCGTCCAGGCCGGCCTGGGCGGCGGGTCGAGCGACGGCGCCGCCGCGCTGATTGCGGTTAACCGGCTGGCCGGTGACGCGATTCCCCGCCACGAGCTGCTCCAGTTTGCTACTCACCTCGGCAGTGATCCCCCCTTCTTTGTTCTGGGGACGCCGCTGGCGCTCGGCTGGGGGCGGGGTGAGCGGATGTTCCAGCTGCCTCCGCTTCCCGCGGCGCCGGCGTTGCTGCTGGTGCCGCCCGCACCGGTCGCCACCGCTGAGGCGTACCGCTGGGTAGATGCTGTTCGCCAGGGCGCCGGCCGGCGGGGTGCGGTGGGGTACGATCTCGACGTATTGAGCCGCTGGGGAGAGATTGGCCGAGTGGCCGGGAACGACTTTGAGGCGGCGGTGTTTGAACAGCACCCGGCGGTGCGCACGGCGTTCGAAGCGCTGGCAGGTACCGGTCCGCTGGTATGCCGGATGAGCGGCTCCGGATCGGCGCTGTTTGCGGTGTACCGGCGGCCCGGCGACCGGGAGGATGCCCGGATGCGGCTCGGGCGCAAGCACGGCACCGTCATACCGGTGGAGACGCTCGCCTCACCCGCTCCGGGGCCGCAAGGGATCGATTAACTTACCCGCCACTCGCTGGCCCTTCGTCCAATGGCAGGACAGCGGACTTTGGATCCGTTAATGGTGGTTCGAATCCACCAGGGCCAATTGAGCAGCAGACCGTTGACTCTGAGCCTCTCGCGGGGGTATTTTGCCGGGCTGTAAATCATGACGGACTTGTCGCTTTCGCGCAGTCAGATGCTCCTCCTCAGCGGGTCGGCCAACCGGCCGCTGGCGGAGGAGGTGGCATCTCACCTGGGGCAGCCGCTCTGCCAGGTGACGCTCCGGCGATTTGCTGACGGTGAGCTGTTCGTCAAGATCGATGAGAATGTGCGTGGGCGCGATGTCTACATCATCCAGCCCACCAATCCGCCGGCCGAGCACATGATGGAGCTGCTGCTCCTGATGGATGCGGCCCGGCGGGCCAGCGCGGCGCGGGTCACGGCGGTGATCCCCTACTTCGGCTACGCGCGGCAGGATCGCAAGGATCAGCCGCGGGTCGCGATCAGCGCCAAGCTGATGGCCAACATGGTTTCGGTGGCGGGAGCCGACCGGGTGCTGGCGATGGATTTTCACCAGCATCAGCTCCAGGGGTTTTTTGATCTCCCGGTAGACCACCTGTACGCCGCGCCGGTGTTCGTCAGCCACTACCGGCAGAAGCGGCTGCACGATCCGGTGGTGGTGGCGCCCGACGTGGGCTCGGCCAAGATGGCGCGGGGTTTTGCCAAGCGGCTCAACGCTTCCTTGGCCATCATCGATAAGCGCCGGCCCAGCGCCAACATAGCAGAAGTACTTAATGTTGTAGGTGAGGTAGGAGACCGGGACTGCCTCATCCCCGATGACATGATCGACACCGCCGGCACGATGGCCGAAGCGGTCAAGGCGCTCAAGCGGCTCGGCGCCCGCGACGTGTACTGTTGCGCCACCCATGCCCTGCTCTCGGGCCCCGCTGTTCAGCGGCTGCTCGATTCGCCGGTCAAGGAAGTGGCGGTAACCAATACGATCAAGCTGCCGGAAGACCGGCGCTTCGATCGGCTCAAGGTGCTCTCGATCGCCGGCCTCCTGGCCAAGGCGATCGGTTATACCCACAGCGATCAGTCGGTGAGTTCGCTGTTTGATTAGTAGCGGTCGTGAGTCATGAGTCGTGGGCCTGCCCCACCACCCCCACGACCCACGACACACGACCCAAGACCCCAGAGGAACAGATGGCTCAGCAGGCAACTCTCCAGGTCACAGCGCGCCAGGCCACGGGCAAGGGTGCCGCGCGGTCGCTCCGGCGCGACGGCAAGGTGCCGGGCGTCATTTACGGTCACAATCGCGCGCCGGAACCGCTCGTCCTCGAGGCGGTCTCGCTGGGCAAGCTGCTCGGCAGCATCAGCGCCGCCAGCACGCTGGTCGATGTCTCCATCGACGGCGGTGCGCCAGTCAAGGCGCTGATCCGCGAAATCCAGCGCAACCCGGTCAAGCCCAGCGACCTCCTGCACGTCGATCTCTACGAGGTGCGGGCCGACGAGACCATCACCGCCGAGGTGCCGATTCACCTGGTCGGCGTCGCCGATGGGGTGCGCAACTTTGGCGGCGTGCTGGAACAGGTGCTGCACACCATCGAAATCGAGTGCCTTCCAGCCAACCTGGTCGACCGGATCGATCTCGACGTCAGCGCGCTGGGCATCGGCGACGTACTCTTCGTTCGCGACATCACGGTGGCCAACGCCGAGGTGCTCAACGACGGAGATCAGCCGGTCTGCACCGTCGTGGCGCCGCGAGTGGAAGAGGCACCGGCGGCCGCGCCGACCGAGGCGCCTTCTGGCGAGCCGGAACTGATCCGGAAGCCGAAGCCCGAAGAAGAGGCCGGCGAGTCGAAGTGAGCTGAGCCCTGCGCATCATTGTAGGGCTGGGCAACCCCGGCGCCGAGTATGCCGGCACCCGGCATAATGCCGGGTTCATGCTGGCGGAGTACCTGGCAGCACGCTGGGAGTTGGGTCGGTTCCGTCGCGGCGAGCGCGCCCGTCAGGCCGAAGGTTCCTGGAACGGCCAACCGGTGCGGCTGCTGCTGCCGCAAACGTATATGAACCGGAGTGGTGCCGCGTTGGCGCCGCTCCGTGCCCTCCCGGGTTTCGATCCCAGTCACGATCTGCTGGTCCTGGTAGACGACGTTGCGCTCCCGCTCGGGCGGTTTCGCCTGCGGGGCGCCGGGTCGCCCGGGGGGCACAACGGCCTGAAAAGCATTCAGGCCACGCTGCAGCGCCAGGACTACGCCCGCCTCCGCATCGGCATCGGGCCGGTCCCGGCGGGTCAGGGCGACCTGGCCGACTATGTGCTGGACACCTTTTCCCCGGACGAGCGCCGTACGCTCGACGAGTTGCTGGATCCGATGGCCCAGGCCGTAGAGTGTTGGGTGGCCGAAGGTATCGAGACCGCGATGCAACGGTTCAACCGCTGACGGAGGAGTCGTGACCCTGCTTGCTCCCTACGCCGCCATCGCCGGCGTACTCGGGCTGATCATTGCCTTCCTGATCTATTTCTATCTGAAGCATCAACCGGCCGGTTCGGCCGACATGCGGGGACTCGCTGAGTCAATCGAAACCGGCGCCATGGCCTTCCTTCGCCGGGAGTACCTGGTCCTCCTGCCTTTCCTGATCATCGTCGCGGCGCTGCTCACCTGGGCGGTGGGCATTCGGACCGGCGGCGCCTACATCTTCGGCGGGCTCTGCTCCATCGGCGCCGGATTGTTCGGAATGAAGGCCGCCACCAAGGCCAACGTGCGCACCTCCGAAGCAGCCCGCAGCGCCGGCCAGGGCAAGGCGCTCCGGATCGCCTTCAACGGCGGCGCGGTGATGGGCCTGGCCGTGGCGTCGCTGGGGCTGCTCGGCTTTGGACTGATCACCTGGCTGCTGCTCGACCTCACCAACGGTGCCGCCATCAGCGCCGCCGATTTCAAGAGCTACAGTGAGATCATCAGCGGCTTCGCGATGGGCGCCAGTTCGATTGCGCTCTTTGCCCGGGTGGGCGGCGGCATCTTTACCAAGGCGGCCGACGTCGGCGCCGATCTGGTCGGCAAGGTCGAAGCCGGCATCCCCGAAGACGACCCGCGGAACCCCGCTACCATTGCCGACAACGTCGGCGACAACGTGGGCGACGTCGCCGGGATGGGCGCCGACATCTTCGAGAGCTACGTCGGCGCGGTAGTGGCAACGGTGGCGCTCGCCGCCACCAGCCCGGTCATTCCGCTGGCATTCCGGGCCAACGCCGTAGCACTGCCGATCGCGATGACGGTGCTCGGACTTATTGCCTCGGTGGTCGGGATCGCCGCAATGAAGCTGCTGGAAAAGGGCGCGCCGGCTGGTGCGCTGCGGCTCACCACATTCATCGCCGCGGGACTGTTCATCGTGGCGGCGTACTTCGCCGTCAGGACGCTTCCGATCGGGATCGTCGGCAAGCCGGCGCTCGGCGCATTCTACGCGGTGGTGGCAGGCACCGTCGCCGGCATCCTGATCGGCCTGGCGACCGAGTATTACACCTCCGCCAAGCCGGTGCGCGACATCGCCGAGGCGTCGCTGACCGGACCCGCCACCAACATCATCGCGGGGCTCTCGGTCGGGATGATGTCCACCCTGATTCCGCTGCTGCTGATCTGCGCCGCGATCTGGGTTTCGTTCCAGTCAGCGGGACTTTACGGCATCGCCATCTCCGCCGTCGGGATGCTCGCGACGGTGGGCGTGACGATGTCGGTTGACGCCTACGGTCCCATCGCCGACAACGCCGGCGGGATCGCGGAGATGAGCCACCTCGGTCCGGAAGTCCGTTCGATTACCGACGGGCTCGACTCGCTGGGCAACACCACCGCCGCGATCGGCAAGGGTTTCGCGATCGGCTCCGCCGCGCTCACCGCACTGGCACTGTTCTCCGCCTACGCCACCGCTGTATCGCCGGCAGATCAGGTACTGACGCTCGATCTGGTGAACCCGATGGTTGTCATCGGGCTCTTCATCGGCGGCACCCTGCCCTTCGTGATCGGCGCGCTCACCATGACCGCGGTGGGACGCGCGGCCAGCGGGATGGTCGACGAAGTGCGCCGTCAGTTCCGCGAGATCAAGGGCCTGATGGAAGGCACCGCCAAGCCCGACAGCGCCCGCTGCGTCGACATCTCGACCAGGGCTGCGCTCCGCGAGATGATCCTGCCGGGCATCATCGCGGTTGCCGCGCCGGTACTGGTGGGCTCGCTCCTCGGCATTCAGGCGCTGGGCGGTCTCCTGGGCGGCGCCACCCTGGCCGGCGTTCTGCTGGCACTGTTCATGGCCAACGCCGGCGGCGCCTGGGACAACGCCAAGAAGTACATCGAGTCCGGCGCCCACGGCGGCAAGCGTTCCGAGCCCCACAAGGCCGCCGTCGTCGGCGACACCGTGGGCGATCCCTTCAAGGACACCTCCGGCCCCGCGATGAACATCCTCATCAAGCTGATGAGCGTGGTGTCGCTGGTGCTGGCGCCGTGGTTTGCGCGGATGGCGGGATGAGCAGTCGGTCGTGGGTCGTGGGTCGTGGGTCGTGAATTAGCGGCGTTCGAGTGTTCGGGCGAGCCCATGGATCAGACGGCCCACGCGATCGGCCCTATGCATGGTAGCATGCATCTCCAGCTCGTCGGCGTAGCCCAGATCGATCGCGAGGATCAGCTGCGTCTGCAGCTCGTGCAGCGAGCCGCGAGCAATTCGCAGGAAGTAGACGAACTCCCGGTCGGATCCGCGACCCGAACCCTCGGCGATGTTGGAGATGATCGACACCGAAGCCCTCCGCAGCTGGCTGGCCAGACCATATCGTTCGAGATCTGGAAGGGATCTCGCGATGCGGTACACCTGGCCAGCCAGCAGCCGAGCTTCCTGCCAGACAGTAAGGGATCGATAGTCGCCCACAGCATCTAGATACTCTGGGCGCGCCTGCTCGACGAACCATCTTTTGGCACGAGGTCCCAAAACGCCGCAACCAAGACCCATGACCCACGACTCACGACCCGGAATATCATGCTCCGCCTAGGCATCGTCGGCCTGCCCAACGTCGGCAAATCCACCCTCTTCAATGCGCTCACCTCGGCGGGGGCGCTGGTGGCGAACTATCCGTTCGCCACGATCGAACCGAACACCGGTGTGGTTCAGGTACCAGACCCGCGGCTCGATGCGCTGGCGGACATCGTCCATCCCGAGCGCGTGGTGCCGGCCACGGTGGAGTTCCTCGACATCGCTGGGCTGGTGAAGGGCGCCAGTCAGGGCGAGGGTTTGGGCAATCAGTTTCTCGCCAACATTCGGGAAGTCGACGCCATCGTTCATGTGGTGCGGTGCTTCGAAGACGAAGACGTCAACCACGTGATGGGATCGGTCGATCCGGTGCGCGATCGCGAAATCATCAACATCGAGCTCGGCCTGGCCGATCTCGCCACCGCCGAAAAGCGGCTCGACAAGGCGACGCGCACGGCGCGGAGCGGCGATGCCCAGGCGCGGATCGAACAGCGGCTGCTGGAGCGCCTGCAGGAAGTGCTGGCGGCTGGGCGGCCGGCCCGCGTGGTGGTACCGACCGAGGAAGAGCTCCCCAGCTATCGCCACTTCAATCTCCTCACCGCCAAGCCGGTGCTGTACGCGGCCAATGTCCCGGAAGACGAGATCCAGAGCGGCAATCAGTACACCCGCGCTCTGGCGGATGCGGTGGCGCGCGACGGCGAAAGCGCCGAGGTCGTTCCCTTCTCCGCCAAGGTGGAAGCGGAACTTGCCGAGCTGCCGGCGGAAGATCGCGGCGAATTCCTGGCGTCGCTGGGCCTCACCGAATCGGGGCTCGACCGGCTGGCCAAGGCGGCGTACCATCTGCTGGGTCTGCGGAGCTACTTCACCGCGGGAGAGAAAGAAGTCCGCGCCTGGACCATTCACCAGGGAGACCGCGCCCCGCAGGCGGCCGGCGTGATCCACTCCGATTTTGAGAAGGGGTTCATCCGCGCGGAGACGGTGGCCTACGACGACTTTGTTCGAGTGGGCGGATGGAAACCCGCCCGCGAGCAGGGACTCTCGCGGGCGGAAGGAAAGGAGTACGTCGTGCAGGACGGCGACGTGATGTTGTTCCGGTTCAACGTCTAGGGCGACTGACGCTTGAGCGTTCCGTCCAGCCGCGCCGGCTCGTCGCCATTCCCGGTAAAGTCGAATCCGATCCCGTCGGTGAGGTGCACCGTCAGGGTATTCCCGCTCAGGCTGTAGGTGCCCGAAATCGGATTGTCGCCCCCATCGAGCGTGATCTTGCTGCCGTCGACCGTGATGGTGCCCTCGTCGACTTCGGGGTCCTCGCCCGGCGCACCGGTGGTTGCCGTGAAGTGGCCGTCATCCGTAATGGTCAGCGTGAAGCTGGCGCCAGCGGCCACCGCGTCCACCGTGGTCGAAGGATCCGCCACCGAGCTGAAGACGAACGAGGTGGCTACCCAGGTGCCGGCAAGGTCGTTGACCGTAACGTTGGTCGGATTGTCGCTTCCGCAGGCAGCGAGCAGCAGCAGTGCGCTGGCGGCCAGCGCACGTCGGACGGCGGAGGGCATGGGGGCTCCTGTGCAGGGTTGGTAGAAGAGCGATTTGCCAAGATACCCCGGAGCCCGGGTCCCGCAACCCACCGGCCGGCCGCGGAGCCTTGCCCCCCCC
>DASSTY010000145.1:0-4775 GCA_035707585.1 Gemmatimonadales bacterium | reverse complement strand
GCACAGCTCCCCACCTGCGAAGCCCTCGCCGGCTATCTCTTTTCCCGGGTAGCGGGTCGCCTTCCCACCGGGGTTCGGCTGGAGAGCGTGCTGGTGGCCGAGGACGCAACGCTGTTCGCGGAGTGCCGGGCCGAGTAGCCGCGATTTGTGCGCGGGGTAGCACCGGTTCCGTCTCCCCTTTGACGCCCCTGCTCCGAGGATCCTGCATGCCGACGCGCTTCAACCCAACCCGTTCGGCCCTGATCGCGCTGGCTCTGCTGAGCGGGGCCACGCCACTGGCTGCGCAGCGCACCCGCGACCAGCCCCGCCTGATCTTCTCCATTTCACCGACCTACACGCTGGGCGCCGACCTCTGGCGGGTGGCGCGCCAGCCGATCCTCACCGGCGCCGCCGCTCCCGATACCTTTTCGTTGAGCCGGGATGTCCGCCCCGCGCTGGGCGTCAGCTTCCAGGGCGCCTATTACCCGCACAACAATCTGGGCTTCGTGGGCGAGGCGCTGCTGATCGGGCTGGGGTACACCGACGGCTGCCACCTGGCATACAGCAGCGGCGATCCGCGAATCGCCCGCGGGTGTTCGTCGATCCAGGGATTTGAAAAATCGGCCAGCGCCGTGATGCTCTCCGGCGGAGTGATGTACCGGATCGACAGCAGGAAGGCGATCTCGCCGTACGTTCGCGCGCAGGTCGGCATGATCGTGAGCAATCAGAGCTCGATCCGCACCGAAGGCAACCTGGCACTGCCCGACAGCGAAGAGGTGGATCTCATCATTTACCCGGACCAGCACAGCACGCGGCTCACCCCAGCGCTCGGTGTGGGCATCGGTTTCTCCGCGGCGCTGGGGCCGGGGTATCAGATTCACTGGGAGGCCCGCGACAATCTGGTGGGCATCGCGACCGTTACCGGACCGACCGACCGCGATGGCGTGAGCCCCCCGCAGAAGACCGCCTACAAGCATCTGTTCAGCATATCGATCGGATTCGATCTGGTGCTCGAACGCCGCCGCGGGAGACGCTACTGACCACCGCCGCCGAAGCGGCACGGCTCATCGTCAGCGAGGTCGCGCGCCAACCGGCGGTGCGGATTCCGCTGGATGACGCGCTCGACAGCATTCTCTTCGAACAGATCAACGCACCCTTCCCGCTGCCGCCGTGGCCCAACGCGGCGATGGATGGTTACGCCCTTCGCGGCGACGACATCGCCGGCGCCAGCGCCGATGCGCCGGTGCGGCTCACCGTGGTGGGAACGGTTGCCGCCGGGCAGCACCGCGATGAACCGATTGGCGCCGGCCAGTGCGTCCGGATCTTCACCGGCGCGCCGGTGCCTCCCGGCGCCGACAGCGTGGTGCGCCAGGAAGACACCGATCTGGGCGAAGCCGTCGTGGCGATGCGCAACGACCGCGACGCCGGCTGCAACGTTCGCCCCGCCGGAGGCGATCTGGCAGCGGGAGCACTCGCGCTCGCCGCCGGAACTCAGCTTGGTCCGGCCGAACTGGCGCTGCTCGCGGCGCTCGCGGTGGCGCAGCCGATGGTGTATCGCCGTCCGCGAGTCGGCATCCTGGCCGGCGGCGATGAGCTGGCCGATCTGGAGCATCCCGACGATGTGCTGGTGGGGCGGCGCGTGGGCAACGCCAACGGTCCGGCGCTTCGCGCGCTGGTACGGCGGGCCGGCGGCGAGCCGGTCGATCTGGGCGTGGCGCGAGACACGCCGGCCAGTCTCCACCAGCATCTCGACCGCGCGGTGGATTGCGATCTCCTGCTCACCACCGGCGGCATCAGCGTCGGTGCGCACGATCATCTGCGGCGGGTGCTGAGCGAGCGCGGTTTGCAGGAGCGATTCTGGCGGCTCAGGATCAGGCCGGGCGGCCCCGTCGCGTATGGCTGGGTGGGAGAGCTTCCGTGGATCGGTCTACCCGGCAATCCGGTGAGCACGATGGTGACGTTCGAGCTGCTGGCGCGGCCGGCCATTCGCCGGATGATGGGTCACGCGCTGCCGTTCCGCCGAGTCACGAGAGTGGAAGTGGCGGAACCGATTCGCGGCGGTCACGGGCTGACGCACTTCGTGCGGGTCACGCTGGATTGCACCGCGCCGGTTCCGCTGGCCCGGCTCACCGGCGGCCAGAGTTCCAATCTGCTCACCTCGATGACCCGGGCCGACGCGCTGCTGATCGTGCCGGAAGGCCGCGACGAGGTGGCTCCTGGTGAACAGCTCGGCGCGCTGGTACAGGATGATCCGGTGCATCAGGGGGAGCCGGGGTTTTAGCACCGCTCCGCGTAACGGCGCGATTGCCGGCCACTCGCCTACCCGCTATCTTTAACCAAGTCGAAGGGGAGTAGCTCGTCCGCCCATAAGCGGACGGCCGGATCGTCAAGACTGCACGCCAAGCCGTGCACGGTCCAGTCGGGAAGCTTCACTGCTTCAGAGCGAGACCTTCGTTCCGCGTCAAACGGGCGTGGAACGAGGGTCTCGCTCTTTTTTACATGGAGAGGGTAGCACGATGAACAATCTGAAGACGCTGCTGCTGATGGCGGGGCTGATGGCGCTCTTCCTCGTCGTCGGCCAGATGGTGGCAGGCGCCCAGGGGCTGGTGTTCGCGCTGGTGCTGGGCGGCGCCATGAACCTGGGGATGTATTTCTTTTCCGACCGGATGGTGCTCCGGATGTACCGCGCCCAGGTGGTCACCGAAGCCGAAGCGCCGGAGCTGTATCGGATGGTGGACCGGCTCCGCCGCCGAGCCGGACTGCCGATGCCGGTGGTCGCGATCGCGCCGCAGGAACAGCCCAACGCCTTCGCCACCGGGCGGAATCCGGAGCATGCCGTGGTGGCGGTGACTTCGGGCATCCTCAAGTATCTTCCGCCCGAGGAGCTGGAAGGAGTCCTGGCCCATGAGCTCGGCCACGTGAAGAACCGCGACATGCTGATCACCACCATCGCCGCCGCGGTGGCGGGCGCGATCGGCTATCTGCCGTATCTGCTGATCTTCGCCGGCGGCCGCGACGACCGCGGCAATCCGCTGGTGGAGCTCGGCGCCATCCTGCTCGCGCCGCTCGCCGCTATGCTGATCCAGTTTGCGGTGAGCCGCCAGCGGGAATACCAGGCCGACCGCACCGGCGCCGAAATCCTGGGCCGCCCGCTCCCGCTGGCGCACGCCCTTCGGCGGCTCGACAACCTGGCGCACCAGATTCCGATGCGGGTTTCGCCGGCGGCGGCATCGCTCGCCCAGGTCAACCCGCTGGCGGCGCAGAGCGGCGGTGTCGCATCGCTGTTCAGCACCCATCCGCCCACCGAAGAGCGAATCGAACGCCTCGAAGCGATGAGCCGCACCGGAATGGCCGGCTGACGTGGGGCATCACGGGCTGCTGGTCTGGGGCGGCTTCACCGCACTGGTCGCTATCCTGTTGATCGTGGACCTGGGAGTGCTCAATCGGCGCTCCCATGTCCTGAGCTACAAGGAAGCCCTCTCGTGGAGCGGCAGCATCGTGGCGCTGGCGCTGCTGTTCGGACTCTTCCTGCTCTGGCGCGAAGGGCACAACCACGCGCTGGAGTACTACACCGGCTATATCATCGAGCTCTCGCTCAGCGTCGACAATCTCTTCGTCTTTCTCCTGCTGTTCCAATACTTCAGAGTGCCGCCGGAACTCCGCGCCCGGGTGCTCAAATGGGGCATTCTCGGCGCCGTGGTCATGCGCCTCCTCATGATCCTGGTGGGCGCGTACCTGATTCAGCGGTTCCACTGGATTCTCTACCTGTTCGGCGCGCTGCTGCTCTACTCCGCTTACCGGATGCTGCGCCAGGGCGAAGAACGGGCGCTCGTCGTGGCATCCAACCCGGTGGTCCGCCTGGCCAAACGGGTCATGCCTTTTACCGATCGCTATGTGGGGCAGCGCTTCTTTGCCCGGACCGCCACCGGAGCACTGGTGGCGACGCCGCTGCTGCTGGTGATTCTGGTGGTGGAATGGAGCGATCTGGTCTTTGCGATCGACAGCATCCCGGCGGTATTCGCCGTCACCCGCGACCCGTTTCTGGTCTACAGCTCCAATGTGTTCGCCATCCTGGGACTCCGGGCGCTCTTCTTCGTGATCGCCGGGATGATGGATCAGTTCGTCTATCTCAAGACCGGCGTGGCGGTGATCCTCGGATTCGTCGGCGTCAAGATGCTCACCACCCACTGGGTGGACCTGCCGATCATCCTCTCGCTCGGCGTCATTATCGGGGTGCTGGCAATCTCCGTACTGCTTTCGCTCTGGCACAACCGCCGGGAAGCGCGCGCCAACCCCTAGCGCGCGGCGCCGTTCCAGCAAAGATTGGTGGCCATGCCTTCGCTCTCCCGCTGGCTCAACCGCCTGGGGCTCGACCGCCCCGAGCTTCGCGCCTGGGCGATGTACGACTGGGCCAACTCGGCGATGTACGTCATCGTCATCACCGCCGTCTTCCCGATCTTCTTCACTTCGGTGGCGGCCGCCGGCTTCACGGCCGATCAGGCCAACTTCCGCTTCGGCGTCGCGACCACGATCGGACTGGTCATCATCGCTGCGCTGGCGCCGCTGCTCGGCACCATCGCCGACCAGCGCGCATCCAAGCTCCGATTCCTCGGGTTGTTCCTGACGCTCGGGGTGATCGCCACCGCCGCGATGTTTCTGATCGGCCGCGGAGAGTGGCTTTTCGCCCTGGTGCTCTTTGTGCTCGCCAACATCGGCGTCAACGGCAGCTTCGTGTTCTACGACGCCCTCCTTCCCCACGTCGCGGCACCGGACGAGGTCGATCGCGTCTCCACCAG